>JBILDP010000034.1:0-14910 GCA_044352535.1 Prochlorococcaceae cyanobacterium | reverse complement strand
GCCGGCTGGGCCGGCTTGAGGCCCGCCACGGCACGCAGGTTGCGCACCACCCGGATCGCTTCGATCAGCTCGGCAAAGCTCGCCTCCAGCGGATCGTTGAGGGTGCTCCCATCGAACTCCGGCCAGCTCTGCAGGGCCAGGAAGGTGCCCTCCGGCTCGCCGGTGAGGCCATGCCAGAGCTCTTCGCTCAGGTGTGGCATCAGCGGGTGCAGCATCACCAGCAGCTCGTTCAACACCTTGGCCAGCACCTGCCGGGCCGTGCGCTGATCGGCCAGGGCCGCCTCTCGGGCTGTGCCTTCCAGCTCGGCCGGCACCTGCAGGCGCCGTTTGATCAGCTCCAGATACCAGTCGCACACCTCGTTCCAGGCGAACTCATAGAGCCCCTTGGCGGCTTCGCCGAGGCCATAGCTGGCATAGCGCTCAGCGGTCTCGCGGTTGACCCGGGCCAGGCGCGAGAGGATCCAGCGGTCGGCCAGTTGCAGGGAAGCAGGATCCGGCTCACCCAGGGAGGCGGGCGTCTCGCCGCCCAGGTTCATCAGCGCGAAGCGGGTGGCATTCCAGAGCTTGTTGGCGAAGTTGCGCGAGGCCTCCACCGTGGCGGAGGTGTCGGATTTGCGGTCGTAATCGAGGCGGATGTCCTGGCCGGCGCCGGCCACCTCGCGCACCAGAGCGAAGCGCAGGGCATCGGCGCCGTAGCGATCGATCAGCAGCAGCGGATCGATGCCATTGCCCGCCGATTTGCTCATCTTGCGGTTGTGTTCATCCCGCACCAGGCCGTGGATGTACACATCTTTAAAGGGCATCTGGCCCGTAAAGGCGCCGGCCATCATCGTCATCCGGGCCACCCAGAAAAAGATGATGTCGAAGCCCGTCACCAGCACGCTGGTGGGATACCAGCGCTCCAGATCGGCAGCCTCCGCGTCGGGCCAGCCGAGGGTGGAGAAGGGCCACAGGCCGCTCGAGAACCAGGTGTCGAGGGCGTCGGGGTCCTGCTCCAGCACCACCGGATGGGCGTGAACGCCACCGGCGAACTGGGCTTCGGCCTTCTGGTGGGCTTCCGCCTCATCGCGGGCAACCACATAGGGCGTGGAGTCGGTGATGGCACCGCCGGTTTCACTCACCACAAACCAGGCGGGGATGCGGTGGCCCCACCACAGCTGGCGGGAGATGCACCAGTCGCGGATGTCGGTGAGCCAGTCGCGATACACCTTGGCCCAGCGCTCCGGCACGAAGCGGGGATCGGCGTTTTCGAGCGCCTCACGGCAGCGGGCGGCCAGGGGCTCGGTGCGCACGAACCACTGGGTGGAGAGCAGCGGCTCCACCGGCACCTTGCCGCGATCCGAGAACGGCACGCTGTGGCGGTAGGGCTCCACCTTCACCAGGAAGCCTTCGGTCTCCATGGCAGCCACCACCGCCTTGCGGGCTTCGAAGCGATCCAGCCCGGCGAAGCGGCCGGCCGCCTCGTTCATCGTGCCGTCCTTGGCCATCACCGTGATCAGCGGCAGGTCGTGGCGCTGGCCGATGGCGAAGTCGTTGGGGTCGTGGGCGGGGGTCACCTTCACGCAGCCCGTGCCGAACTCCGCATCCACGTGGTCGTCGGCCACGATCGGGATCTGGCGGCCCACCAGCGGCAGGGTGAGGGTCTGGCCCACCAGATCGGCATAGCGCGGGTCTTTCGGGTTCACCGCCACCGCCGTGTCGCCGAGCAGGGTTTCCGGTCGCGTGGTGGCCACTTCTAGGAAGCCCCCGCCGCTGCTCAGGGGATAGCGGAAGTGCCAGAGGTGGCCGTCCACCTCCTTCATCTCCACCTCCAGATCGCTCACCGCCGAGCCCGAGGCGGGGCACCAGTTCACCAGGTATTCGCCCCGGTAGATCAGGCCCTGCTCATGCAGGCGGTTGAAGGCCTCGATCACCGCGGCGCTGCAGCCGGCATCGAGGGTGAAGCGCTCCCGTTGCCAGTCCACCGAGTAGCCCAGGCGGCGCAGCTGGCCCACGATCGTGCCGCCGCTCTCGGCCTTCCAGGCCCAGGCCTTCTCCAGAAACGCCTCGCGGCCCAGGTCTTCCTTGCGCTGCCCCTCGGCCTTGAGCTGCTTCTCCAGGATCGTCTGCACGGCGATCGAGGCGTGGTCGGTGCCGGGCAGGCACAGCACGTTTTTGCCCTGCAGCCGCTGGAAGCGCACGATCGTGTCGATCAGGGCCGTGTTGAAGGCGTGGCCCATGTGCAGGCTGCCGGTCACGTTCGGCGGCGGAATGACAACTGAAAAGGGTTCTCCCTCCGCCGCAGGATCCGGATGAAAGGCACCGCTGCTCTCCCAGGCCTGCTGCCAGCGGCTCTCGGTGCCGGCCGGGTCATAGGTCTTGGGCAGGGCCGCTTCTGAAGCAGAGGGGGCGGCAGGGGGAGTCACAGCGGCGGTAGCGCGCAATCCCGCCATGCTCGCAAAACGGGCTGAGGCCAGGGATGATGGCCCCGCTGAGCAAGGTGATGCAGCATCCCCCGGTCCCCGCACAGGCACCGCGCCAGGGCCGAGCGCTGCGGCGGGCCCAGTGGCGAACCCAGTGGCGAGCAGGCTGGCGCTGTCTGCCGGTGCTGGCTGCGGCGCTGCTGGCGGGATGCGGCGCCGGCAGCGGCCTGCCCCGCGTGCTCTACCTGGGGGTGGGGGTGAACGCCGACCAGACCATCGACGCCGACCTGCTGGACGACACCCAGCAGCGACTGGGCGAGCTGGAGGCTGGCTACCGGCAGATCTACCCCAACACCAGCTTCCAGATCAGCCTCTATCCCGAGCGACAGCTGGCCTGGGCGATGCAGCGGCGCAATCGGGCAGGGCTGGGTCCCGATCTGTTGCTGATCAACGGCGACACGGCCCTGCGGTTGTTGGCGGAGGGCCTGATCAAGCCTTTTCCGCAGACCGGTGTCAACCTCAACATCTTCGAGCCCGAGGTGCTCGATCGGCTGCGCAACCCGGCCGGGGAGCTGGCCGGGTTGCCGGTGCTGGTGCACACCCAGGTGGCCTGCTTCAACCGTCGCCGACTGGCTGAGGCACCGACCACCCTGCAGGACCTGCTCAGCACGAGCGCCAAGGGCCATCCCATGGGGCTCTCGATGGAGTTCTCCAACCTGTTCTGGACCGTGGGCAGTCTCGGGGCCCTGGATGCCATTGAGACGGCCCTGGCCGGCAGGCAACCCACGCGTGGCCAGCAGCAGGCGATCGAGCGCTGGCTGAGCTGGCTCCAGAACGCCAGCAACCAACAGCGCATCACCTTCTACGCCACCCAGCCCTCCATGGAGGCGGAATTTCTGGCGGGACGGCTCGATTGGCTTCCCTGCCGCAGTTCTGCCATCCCCCAGCTGCGCAAGGCCCTGGGGGATGGGCTGGGGGTGGCGCCCCTGCCCCGCGGCGATGGCGGGGAGCCCAGTCCGGTCAATCAGCTGCGGGTGCTGGCCCTCGGCACCAACGCCAGCCAAGGCAGCCGCGAGCGGGCCCTGGCCTTCAGCCATTTCAGCGTGAATCCCCTGAGCCAGCGCAATCTCACCCTGGGCTCGCTGGTGATGCTTCCGGCCAACCGCTTTGTGCAGGTGCCCCTGAGCAGCTCGGCGGTGCTTCGCGCCATGGCCACGTCGGCCCAGCAGGGCAACCAGACCAACTCCCTGGTGGAGTTGATGCACAGCAACGACTCCCGGGTGGCAGAGATTCAGGCCCTGCTCACCCCTCTGGTGTTCGGGGAGCTGCCGGCCGCCCCGTCTAGTCGGCAGCTGGTCACGATCCTGCGGAGCCGGCCATGAGGGAGCTGCTGCTGGAGCTGTTGGGCTGGCTGGGCTACCTGGAGCGGCCCGGTGTGCTGCTGCAGCTGGCGGTGGTGATCGGCCTGATGGTGTGGCGCCGCCTGGCCTTCCGCCGCCACTGGCTCCCCCAGCTGCGGCCGTGGGCGTACACCCCCCTGGCCCTGCTGGTGCTGGTGGCCGCTTGCCTGCTGCTGGCCCTGCTGGGTCTGCCCTATGGACTCAGCGCCCAACTGGGCGTGCTCTGGCTTGGCTGGTATGGCCTCAACCTGCTCAAGCCCCTGCTGCAGCGGTGGCTCGGCATGGAACCGGCACGGCAACTCGACAGCCGCCTGCTGCGGCCTGGCTATCTGCTGCTGGCTGCCGTGGTGCTGATCAGCACCCTCGACAGCCTCCGGGATCTGGCTGTGGCCCCCTTAGGCATCGTGCTGGGGGTGAAGCTGAATGCCGGCCGGCTGTTCAACGCCGTGTTGATCATCTACCTGGTACTGGTGGGCTCGGGGCCGCCGGCGGCGGGTGTGGCCTGGCTCGCCCAGAGGGCGGTCGGCACCAGCGATGGCAGCCGCAAGGCCCTCGAACTGATCCTGCGCTACGCGGTGGTGGGCATGGGCCTGGCGGGTGTCGGGGTGCACCTGGGCCTCAATACCACCGCCCTGATCGCCGTGGCTGGCGGCCTGTCGGTGGGCCTGGGCTTTGGCATCAAGGAGGTGTTCTCCAATTTCGTGAGTGGCCTGTGGCTTCTGTTTGAGGGCTCGGTGCGCCCGGGCGAGGTGCTGATGCTCGATGGCGATCCCTGTGAGGTGCGCAGGCTGGGGCTGCGGGCCACCCTGCTCTGGCGCGACCGCGACAACGCCGAGTTGTTGATCCCCAACCAGGCCTTCTTCACTGAGGCCGCCACCAGTTACACCGCCAGCGATCGCATGCGCCGCAGCCAGGTCATGGTGGGCGCCGCATACCACCACGACCCGGCCGAGGTGATCGCCCTGCTCGAGGCCACCGCGTTGCAGGTGCCGCGGGTGTTGCCGGAGCCGGCTCCGAAGGGCTTGCTGCTCAGCTATGGCGATTCCGCCATCAACTACGCCCTGCGCTTCTGGATCGCCAATCCGATGGACAACGTGAGCATCTGCAGCGAGGTGAATCAGGCCATCTGGCATGCCTTCAAGCGGGAGGGCATCGAGATTCCCTTCCCGCAGCAGGTGCAGTACGAACTGCCGGGACCGCCCGGCGCGATCAGCTCCCGGCCAGCCGTTTGAGGTAGCCCGCCAGGCTGCCGGCATTGATCCAGCCGGTGGCGATCGTTTTGGTGTGCTCCTGGCTCACCCGGCCGCGGTGGATGTGCGACGGGCCCGCTGGAAAGATCACCAGCTTGCCCCGCTCTGCCTCCTCGTGATGGCCCTGCCAGTGAAACTCGGTGCCGCCATCGGGCAGGGAATTGCAGTAGAGGATCCAGGCCAGCACCCGCGCCTGGGGCTCGGTGGCCTCGTCGCTGAGGGTCCAGTCGCAGTGCCACCGCTTGAAGCCCTCGCCAGGGGCGTAGCGCTGCAGGTTGAAGATCGGATTCACAAACAGGCTCTGTTCAGGGCAGCAGTCGCGCAGTAGCGGCCGCTCCTTGAGGTACTGGCCCAGGGCGGCGTTGACGCCGCGCAGAATCACCTCGGCGAGGGCGAAGGCCTCGGGATCGCTGCGGTCGATCGCCACCAGGCTGATGTCGGTGGAGATTTTGGCGGGCTCGGCGGCGGGATCTCCCGCACCCTCCGGCCCAAACGCCACCCCAGGGCGCTGCAGGTCAGCACGGCGATCAAAGAACGCCATCACGCCGGCGGCCAGGGCCTCGAAGCCGGCGTTGCGGTAGCGGGCGATCAGCTCCATCAGCTCCGCTCCCGCCAGGGAATCGCCACCAGGGCCTCCAGCTTCTGCCAGCGGCCTGCCTCGGCCACCAGGGGCTGCAACTCCAGGCGCTCCAGGGCCGCGGCCACCCGCTCCTGCATGAGCGTGTCCGCTCCTCCGGCCCTGTCTGCGCCTCCGTCCAGCGGCAGCACCAGCACCTGCTGCTCCGCGGGGTCGGCCATCACCTGCAACCCCAGGTCGTGGAGCTCCCGCTCGAAGAAGATGCGCCGCAGGCGGCCACTCAGCACGGGTCCCAGCGCCTCGGCGAAGGCGGTGAGGCCGGTCTCATCACCGCTGCAGCCGCAGTTGAGCGCCAGCCAGATCAGCAGCTTCGCCCAGCTCTCGCTGGTCCAGAGCGGCTCGAAGCTGGCGCGGTGCTGGCGCACCAGCTCGCCGATGGCGAAGTCGAACAGGGTGGCCTGAATGTTGGTGGAATCCACGCATTGAGCAGGCATCGGTTCCATCCTGCTCGCCAGTGGGCAAACTGCAGACACACCGCACAGGAGACGGGCGGCATGGCCCTTGATTTCAACGATCCGGATCTGGAGTTTTCAGACCTGGTGTTCGCCTACCAGAGCTGGGTGATGGCGGTGATCAACGACCAGAAGCTGGGCGGCGATCCCCTGCTCACCGACGAGATCGCCGATGACGCGCTCAACGCCATGCGTTTCCTTCCCGACGTGGTGACCAGTGCGATCGAGACCACCCTGGCGCGGGTCTACGACGTGGACCCCGACGAGCTGGCCGAGCTGCTCTACCCGGAAGCCTGAGCGCTGGGACCTGCAGCGGCTGGCCCGATCAGCTGGGGCCTCCGCTCACCCGGTAGAGGCACTGCAAGGTGGAGCTGGCTCCAGGGGCCAGCTCCAGGCGGCGATCGCCGCTGATCAGCGCCTGCCGGGGAGCCGTCCACGGCTCCAGACACACCATCGGCCGTGGCGGGTCGGTCCAGATCACCGCCAGATCCAAGGGCGCGCTGGTCTCCAGGCTGAGGCGGCTGCCGCCATTCGCTGAGCCGGCTGGATCCACCAGGCTCACCGCCGACACCGGTCCGGCGAGCAGATCCACGCCGCTGGCGAGCTGCTGGAGCTGCTCCAGGGTGGATGTCTCCTGGTTGCTCACCTGATCGAGACAGCGCGCCGGCAGTCCCTCGATCTGCGCTGCCGTGAGGCTTGAAACCCTGAAATAGGGGTGCAGCCCCAGGCTGAACGGCATCGGCGACTGCGTGTCTTCCAGTTCGCCGTGCCGGGCGTGGTGCTCCACCGTGGCGGTGATGGCTAGTGCCGAGGGTTCCAGGCGCACCGCCAGCGTGAGCCTGAACGCAAAGGGGTAGTGGAGACGGGTGGCGGCATTGTCGCTGAGGGTGAGCTCCACGCCGCTGCCGTCGGCCAGCGGGGCCAGCCGCCAGGGCTGATCCCGTGCAAAACCGTGCTGGGCCATCGGGTAGCAGCTCGTGAGGCTGCCGTCATCGCCGGAGGGGAGTGGCAACTGATCCCCTGGCAGGCCACCACAGATCGGAAACAGCACGGGGATGCCGCCTCGCACCGACTTGCTGGGATCGGCAAAGCGCTGCTCATCGAGGTAGAGCCACTCCACCCCGTTGCAGCGCCATCCGGTGATCAGGCCGCCGCGCTCCGGCACCACCAGCAGCCGATCGGGCAGCTGATTGGAAACCGCACCCGGACCCTCCATTGCGGCACCGTCGACCGGTGCCGTGAACTCCCAGTGGCGGTAAGGGGCGTCCCGTTGAATCAATCCCATGGCAACCCAGCCAGCCGCAGATGCAGCTGGCATCACTGTGGATAGCGGATGATGGCGGGGCTCAATGGTGCTCGCGCAGGATCGTGGTGCATGTGGTGATGCACTCGCCGTCGTCGAGCGAGCAGCTGGTGATGCACTCGAAATAGGCCTCCACCGGATCAAGCCCGGCTGGCAATCCCGCCGCCAGACCTGCCACCCCCTGGTGCTCCAGAGACTGACCCGTAATGCCCTGCCAGGAACCAGCGTGATTGGGGTTGCCGATGGTCATGACAGCTCCTGCGGGGGATGCCTTTCACCCTATGGATGGCTCTGTGATGAGAGCAACACAAATGAGCAGACATGCTCAGACCGTGATTGCGCTGTGTAAAGCCCTCGCTGGTCCCGGGTTGGCTCTGCTGTTATCCCGCTCACTGTCTTATTAAGAATAATATGGTAAATCCTATAAATTTCTCGGCTGGCAGATGGTGGTTTTCAGTCGCTCAGTTTGTGTGTCGACGCGGCTGAAGTTTTGGCCTGTTGGCTGATTGCTATGTCAATCAACTGGATTGGTTGTCGTGTAGGCCGCTGAAGCCTGCTCGGTGAGATTTTCGCTGAGGAGCTTCTCTGTTGAGCGGCAGTGACGCTCGGTGCTGTCCATCTGCAGCTGATCCGCAACAGCCTCAGCTGTCTTGCAGCGCGGTGATCAATTGTGAGAGGACCAATGGGTTCGACGCACTGTGCGGAACTGGATGGAGGGCCGTGGGCGCGGCAGGGGTTTGGGCTTCCTTGAGGGGCTGGGAGGTGGCGGCGGGTCTTCGCCATCCCTTGGCCTTGAGGACTTACTCAGTCCGTATCTGCCACTCCTGCCGACTGAGCCCGATCAGCAATCAGAGCCGGAAGCATGTCAGCAGCAGATATCAGATCAGGACCCTGAACCCGGTGATCGTTCAGTGCCGGAGGCTGAGCTGGATGGCGAGCTTGCGCTTGTCGATGGAGGCGAGCCGGCAGCGGACCCCGAATCAGTCCCCACCTCCAGTGTCACCCCACTCTCGAGTGGATCTGCTGCAGCGTCAGTCCGGAACGTCGGTCGCAGCCCGCTGACGTCCAGCGCGGTGGTGTCCAGTCGCAGTAGTACACAGGTCAGGATTGCAGGTCTGGATCGCCTGTTCGGTACAGATCGCGATGATCGGATCAGGGGTTCGCGGCGGGTGGAGTTTTTCGTGGGACGCCGGGGTCGGGATGTTCTCACCGGTGGTGATGGGCCCGATCGATTTGGTTTTCGCTGGGGCGACTCGCGGATTGGGGCCCCTGATCGGATCACCGATTTCACCTTCGGCGAGGACAAGATCTCGCTTTTTGGCCGTCAGAGCCGACTCCACGGTCAGCCACTTCGCCTCAGCCGAGCGGCTGACAACAGCACAGCGACCAGTCTGAAGCAGCTGGCGGCAGAGGTCTTTGCTGATGCTGATGGCCGTCGGGCGGGAAATCAGGGGCTGAGAAGGCGTTCAGCTGTTCTGGTGCAGGCCACGAATCGCAGGATCCGCGGAACCTACCTGCTGATCAACAACAACAAGCCCGACCTGAACCTCCGCAGGGACCTGATGGTGAACATCACGGCTTTCAGTGGTGATCTGCCTGATTTCGGTCGGATCGATCCAGGTGCCTTGTTTGGCTGAACCATCAACCAAAGGTGGCTGTCATGGGAGAAGGAGCATGAGAAGGTAAGGAGATCGTTGCTCCCAGAGTCCAGCGTGCCCCTGCATAGCCCGACACGCGCTGGAACGGTGAAAGCCATGGCCAAAATGGCGGCTCGCCGTGGTCCAGGGGCCTGTCTGCGATGCGCGATGCCGGGTTCGAACCAGCGACATCCTGCTTGTAAGGCAGGCGCTCTACCGCTGAGCTAATCGCGCGTGGGCCGCAACCTACACCACGCGAATGAGGCTCTGGCCATCCGCCTGCGCTGGCGGGCGGAGGCGCTGGGTCTGGGGGCCCTGCTGCTGCTCCTGCAGGGGCGTAGCCATCGCACCATGCAGCGCGGCATTCGGGTGGGGGTGGGCCTGGCCCGGCCCCTGCTCAGCAAGCGGCTGGCCACCGCCAGCACCAACCTGGAGCGGGTGTACGGCCAGCAACTCAGCCAAAGCCAGCGCCAGCGCCTGGCCGAACTCTCGCTGGGGAACTTCCTGCTGGCCTGCCTGGAATCGATCATCCAGCCCGTGCCCGAGGCGCGGATCACGGTGGAGGGCGAGGGCCTGGCCGACCTGCTGGTGCACCAGCGCAGCGGCCGTGGGCTGATTGTGGCCTCCCTGCACCTGGGTTGCTGGGACATCGGTCTGCGCTGGCTCAGTCAGCACATCGACAACCTGGCCGTGGTCTACCGGCCGGCCAAGAACCCGCTCACCGATCCGATGCTGAATCGGGCCCGCAGCGCCAACAGCCACTGCGGCTGGATTCCCAGCTCCGACCGCTGGGCCATGGCCCGCCATCTGCGTCGAGGCGGCGGCCTGGTGCTGATGAGCGACCTGCGCAGCGGCACCAGCAACCTCATCGCTGACTTCCTGGGGCTGGAGACCCGCTTCAGCCGTGGGCCGATGGTCCTGTCCCAGCTGGCGAGCGTGCCCGTGTTCCCCGTGGCCCACGTGCGGGAAGACGACGGCCGCTTCCGCCTGATCTGCGGACCGCCGCTGCTGCCCCAGAGCCTCGCCACTGCTGGTCAGGTCGGCCAGGCCCCCGGCGGTGTTGAGGCCGGCCGCAACGCCCAGGCCCAACGCCAGGTGGAGGCCCTGGCCCGCTGGCAGGAGCCGTGGATTCAGGCCTATGCGGAGCAGTACTACTGGATCAACCGCCGCTGGCGCCGCGATGAGGGCAAGCAGTGGCGCCGGCTGCCGCTGCCAGCGGCGCGGGTGCTCCAGAAGCTCACGGTCAGCAGGGGCGCGCCCAACCCGCCCAATCCCGACCAGCCCACACCCTGAACCATGGCCAGTGGCCGCAACCATGACCGGGCCACCTGGCTGCTGGCCTTGCCCTTCGGGGCGCTGTGGTGGCCGGTGCTGGGGCTGGAGGGCCTCATCTGCGGAGCTGCGGCCTTCCTGGCCGGTGGGCTCTGGCTCTCGCCCGACCTCGACACCCGTTCCAATCCGACCCGGCGATGGGGGCCGCTGCGCTGGCTGTGGTGGCCCTACCGGCGCCTGCTGGTGCATCGTTCGCTGCTGTCCCACGGTCCGCTGATCGGCAGTGCCGGCCGGTTGCTCTATCTGGCCGGGCTTGTGCTGGGGCTGAGCGTGCTGTTCACGCCCCTGGGCGCGCCAGCGCCAGATCAGCTGCTCGCCAGCGCCACCGCGCTCTGGCGTAGCCACAGGCCCCTGTTGCTGGCGGCACTGGTGGGGCTGGAGGCCAGTGCCTGGCTGCACCTGATCCAGGATGGCGACCCCATGCCCCGCTGGCGCAGGCGCCGATGACCAGCTCCCCAGACCAGCCCACGCCAACTCCCCTGGAGCAGCTCGTTGCGGTGGTGGCGCAGCTGCGGGATCCCGAAATCGGCTGTCCCTGGGACCTCGAGCAGACCCACGCCTCTCTGGTGCCCTATGTGCTGGAGGAGGCCCACGAGGTGGCCGATGCCATTCGCCACGGCGACGATGCCCACCTGGCGGAGGAGCTGGGTGACCTGCTGCTGCAGGTGGTGTTGCATGCCCAGATCGCCCGTGAGGAGGGGCGTTTCACGCTGGAGCAGGTGGCCCGTGGCGTCACCGACAAGTTGATCCGCCGCCATCCCCATGTCTTCGGCGAAGACGCCGCAACGCTGGCGAACCGGGGCCGCGGTGGCGATGCCAGCGCCGTGAGAACAAGCTGGGAGGCCATCAAGGCCCAGGAGGCAGCCAGTAGCCAGCCCCAGTCTGGCCAGCCTGAGCCAGGCCTGCCCAGCGGGAGTCCCCTCAGCCATCAACTGGCCCGCAAGGTGCGCGGCCAACCCGCCCTGGCCGGCGCGATGACGATCTCCAGGAAGGCCGCGGCCGCGGGCTTCGAGTGGGACGATCTCACCGGTGTGTGGGCGAAGGTGCACGAAGAGCTCGATGAGCTCAAGGAGGCCGTGCAACACGCCATGCAGGCAGCCCAGGCCCAGGCGCAGCCCCAGGCAGACGCTTCGGCCCGGAGCCATGCCGAAGCGGAGCTGGGTGACCTGCTCTTCACCCTGGTGAATGTGGCCCGTTGGTGCCGACTTGATCCTGAAGTGGGTCTGGCCGGCACCAACCGCCGCTTCCTGCAGCGCTTCGCCAGGGTGGAGGCCGCCCTGGGGGGTGAGCTGCAGGGGCGCAGCCTTGGTGAACTGGAAGCGCTCTGGCGCCAGGCCAAGGCCGAGATCCGTGCCGCCATGGGCGACCCCCGCGCCTGATCCCTCGGGATTCATCCGGCCGGATCGCCGGCGATCCCCGCTCAGAGCACCCGCACCAGGCCTGTGGTGAGATCAAGGAAGGCGGGGGTGATCCGCAGCGCACCCCGCTGCTGGGCATCGGCGAGCAGGGAGCTGCGGCGAGCAAGGCTGGTGGCGGCACTGCGGGTGTGGATCTGCACGGCCTCGCTGAGGTCAGGCTGAGGTCCCCTGCCCAACTGATCGCCGCCGAACGACGCGGCCCAGTTGGAGTCGCCCAGGCTGGCGCGAATCGGCGCCACCAGCTCTTCCAGCAGCGGTGTGAGTGGGTCGTGGCTGAGGGCGGCGGTCACTGCACCGCAGCCGCTGTGGCCCAGCACCATGATCAGCGGTACGGCCAGCTCGGCCACGGCATATTCAAGCGACGCGATCCCGGCATCGAAGGCGGTGTTGCCGGCGCTGCGCACATCGAAGAGTGCGCCAGGCCCCTGGTCGAACAGCCATTCCGGCGCTACCCGCGAGTCGGCGCAGGTGAGCAGCGCCGCCCAGGGCCGCTGCCCCCGGGCCAGGGCCCCTGGATCCGGCTGGCAACTGCCGCGCCAGAGTTCGGCAAAACGCTCCATCCGAGCGGCTGGGCTGAGCTCGGGCCTCCGCTCTGCGGCCGTGCTGCGCCACAGCTCCGCAAAGCGGCGATTGCCGGCCAGCAGGGCCTCCAGCGGATCCCCCGCTGGCCGGCAGGCAGCCTGCCTGGCCTGCAGGTCGGCCGCATCCGCAGCTGCCGCCCAGGCCAGGCCCGCACTCCAGCCCAGGCCAGCGCGCAACAGCGCCCGGCGGGTCCATCCCGCAGGCTGGGTCGGGGGCCTGGACATGGACCGGTGCAGGCAGCCATCACGGTCTAGCCACAGGTGTCGCCGGGCAACACATCGGCTCGATCGACACCGCGCCGCGGCCCGTCCTGCCATCGGGTCAGCGACAGAAGGACGTCTGGCCAGCCAGGAAATCCTCCACCTCGGCGGCATTCGGCTGCGGATCGATCGCCCCGGCACCAAGGCACACCAGGGCCCCGCAGGCGCTGGCGAAGTGCATCAGCTGCCGCACCCGCTCCGCGGGCGCCGGATCATGCGGGAGGCGGGGCCACTCCCCGCGCAACAGCCCGTGCAGCAGCCCTGCGGTGAAGGCATCGCCCGCACCGGTTGTGTCGACTGCCGGCACCGGGAAAGCCGGCAGCTCACCGGCAACCCCGCCCAGCCACCAGCGCAGGGGCGCGGCCCCATCGGTGATCAGCACCGCGGGGCGCTGGGGCAGACCGGCGCCCGCGACGGCAGGATCCGCCGTGCCCAGCAGCCACTCGGCCTCCTCGCGGGCGCACTTGATCAGCGCCGCCTGCTCCAGCAGGGGTCGCATCGCCGCCACCTGGGCAGCCGTGGGGCCGCTGGTGGGGTCGGCGGCCGGATCCCAGAAGGTGGGCCGCCAGTTCACATCGAGGGCCAGGGGCACGCCGGCCGCCGCGGCCTCGCGGAGCGCGAGCCGCAGGGCCGACGCCGCGCCGGGCGAGGCGAGCGGGATGGTGCCCACCAGCAACCAGCCCGCTGATGCCAGCAGGGGTCTGAGTGCGGCAGACAGCTCGGGGGCATCGAGCGCCTGATCGGCAAAACCCGCCCCCCGGTCACCGGCAAAGCCGCCGAACTGCCGGTCGCCCTCGACGTTGCGGCGCACCAGCACGATCCGCGAGGGACGCTGGGCATCCCATTGCAGAGCCGTGGTGTCGACGCCCCGCGCGACAAACAGTTCGCGGAATGCCGAACCGATGGCATCCCGGCCCAGCCGGCCCAGGAAAGCGCTGGGGGTGCCGAGTCTGGCCAGGGCACAGGCCACATTGGCGGGGGCGCCGCCGAGCCGGTCGTCGCAGGGGCCATCGCTGGCCGGATCACCGCCGGGTGGGCCCAATCGGTCCACGAGCGCCTCGCCCAGGCAGAGCACCTGCGGGCCCTGGGTTGGCCCCGGGCTGGCTGAGCTGGCAGTGGGGGCCATCAGGCGGCCGGGCGACTCCCCTCAGGTTGGGAGACATCCGCGCCGGCGTCAGCTGAACCGTCTGCCGAACAGTCCGCCGAACCCAGTCGCTCCAGCAGGGCGGCAATGATCCGGGCGTTGGCGGCGGGGAAGGGAAAGTCCCCCAGCTGTTCGGGCCGCACCCAGCGCACCTGCTGGGAGGCCAGGGGCAGGGGCTCGCCGCTCAGCCAGGTGCACAGATGCACCACGAAGCGCAGCTTCTTGTGGCTGTAGGCGTGATCCACCACGATCAATTCCTCGCCCACCTCAGCCTCGATCGCCAGCTCCTCGCGCAGCTCGCGCACGATCGTGGCCTCAATCGCCTCGCCCGGCTCCTGCTTGCCGCCGGGGAATTCCCACAGCCCCCCCAGCAGGCCCTCGTTGAGCCGCTGGTCGATCAGCACCTCGCCGGCGCCGTTGCGCACCACCCCCACGCCGATCACCTGGAAGGGCAGCTCGCGGGGCGCTTCTTTCACCGGGTAGGCGGCGGGGTCGCCGGCAGCGTAGGCAGCGCAGTGCCCTTGCCAGGGACAGGCGCCGCAGCTGGGGTTGCGGGGCGTGCAGACGGTGGCGCCCAGGTCCATCAGAGCCTGGTTGAAGGCCCGGGGCCGCCGCGGGTCGAGCAGCAGCTCACTCAGCTGCCAGAACCCCTTGAGCTGCCGCGCCGGTGGCCTGGGGCTCGCGATCAGCCGCGCCAGCACCCGCTTCACGTTGCCGTCGAGGATCGCGAAGGGCAGGTCAAACGCCGAGGAGAGGATGCTGCCGGCGGTGCTGCGGCCGATCCCCGGCAGGGCCAGCCAGCCCTCGAGTGTGCGGGGCCAGGCTTGCCCCAGCAACTGTCGGGCTCCCTGGTGCAGGCGGCGGGCGCGGGAGTAGTAGCCCAGGCCCTGCCAGAGCAGCAGCACGTCGTGCTCTTCAGCCGCCGCCAGGGCCTCCAGGGTTGGGAAAGCGGCCATCCAGCGCTGCCAGTAGGGCAGCACCACCTGCAGCTGGGTCTGCTGCAGCATCACTTCGGCCACAACGATCGGATAGGGATCCAGGGGCTCGCCGGTGCCGGGACGTGCACCACTGGTCGTGCGCTTCCAGGGGATGG
>JBILDP010000035.1:0-14910 GCA_044352535.1 Prochlorococcaceae cyanobacterium | reverse complement strand
ATGGGCACAGCAAGCGGTGGTCACAGCAAGCGGTGGACACAGCAAGCGGTGGTCACAGCAAGCGGTGTTTTCGGCCAGCCTTGACGGCAGCCATCAACGTGGCGTTGGCTGTTGGGGCTGGATCCGCCTGTGGTCCCTTTCGGGCTTGGTGCTGCTCACGCCGCCTGGCGGTTGTCGAGGTCGTGATTCGGGCAACTTTGCCGATCATCCAGCGCCTCCCCCACCGATTGCTCCAGCAGATACGCAGCCAGATTTGAGATCGAGCGTCCCTGGCTATTGCTGCATTCCAGGAGCTGGGTGTAGATGATCTCTGGAATTGTGATCGTGATACGCCGAGGTTTTCGTAGCCCCAGAGGGGCATTGGTGCCGCGCCCTGCCGGTGGTATTCCGCTTGCCATGTTGATCGCTGACCGCAATGGTGGGGCATCGAAATCCTCGTCAATCCATCTGGCGGCTGTGGGAAGCCAGGCCAAGATCAAGGAAATCGTGATGACGATGCACCCCAGGCATAGGTCGATGATTTCGCCCCATGCCGTCCCACCGGTTGGCCTGCGGTTCAGATCCGGCATGGAATGGGCGTTTCAGGGCTTGGCTCGCAACGAGGTGAGCCAAGATCCGACTAGGCTGATCCGGAAACTGACGCATCTGTATGCGGATCGCGCATAGCGCCATGGGCTGTTGGCCCCCTGTCGCTGCCCATCACCACGGCTGAGCCGGCCCGGAGATTGGATCATGCGGGTCACATCGGTTGGCGATACCCACCTGCTGGCCCTCAGCAGTGAGGAAGTGAGTCTGTTGGTCGACCTCTGCCACGCGGGCGTGTTCTCCGATCACCTTGCTCCGTCGCGGGAGCGCCGAGAGCATCTGGATACCTTCCTCTGGCAGGTGCAGCAGTCGCTGCTGCCCGCCGTGCAGCGCAGACACGAAAGCGATGTGAGGTAGGTCTCCGTCGCTCTCGCGTCGCGGCTGCTCTGGTGTTCCGGCTGCTCTGGTGTTGTGCCGGAATGGGTCAGTTGCTCACTCCTCGTCGTCGAGCGACCCCAGGGGAATCAGCTTGATCTGCTTGCGGCCGAGCTTGATCTCAAACTCATCGCCGGGTTGCAGGCCCAGCTGCGCCGTGTAGGCCATGCCCACCAGCAGGTTGCCGTTGAACTGCACCTTGGCGGTGTAGCTCAGCTTGCGGCCGCCCTTGCCCCGGCCCTTGCCGGTTTCACCAAAGCTGAGACCCTTGGCCTCCAGCAGTGCCTCATAGAAGGCGGTGAAGTTGAGCCGCTCCGATCCGTCCTTCTTGGTGCTCACATAGCCGCAACTGCGCACCAGCTCCGACTTCGACACATCGCCGAGTTCCTTGACTTTGGCGAGCAGATCTGAACCTGTGAGCATGGCATGTAATCACTGCCTGATTACGTTACCGCTTGACCGGTCGCTGACAAGGCTTGAAATATGTTTCGTCTGCGGCAGTTCCTGTTGACCTCGGCGCCTGTGTTGACCCGAAAGCGCTTGATTCCGATTTGACAGGTATCGAGTGGCCGATCTGAACGGATTGTATCGGCGCTGCCCCGGCTGACGCGTTCGGCGCCCCCTCCACCTCCGCCCGTTTCTCCAGGTGCCGGAAAACCGGTCATGCTGGCTGCATGAGCGTGATGCACTGCCCACTCTGCGTCGGTCTGGCCGTTCTTTCTGTGGTCAGGGCCCTCGCCCACCTCTCCCTGGGCTGGTTGCTGGGCCCGACCAGCGTTGTGCGGGTACCGGCGCAGCTGCAGGCTCTGCTCCCCTCCCGCTAACCCGAATAGGTCGGTGTCCACCGGGCTCGCTGCAGCAACTGCTCCACCATGTCTTCGGTGACCCCGGCAGGGGCCAGCCCTTCCCGCACCCCGGCCCTGGCCACTGCTTCGGCCACGGCAGCACCCACCTCGGCCGCATCACTGAGGGCCGGCATGAGCGCCGCTCGCGGATCGCGGCTGGCAGGGATCCGCTGGGCCAGGGCCTCCAGGCCGGCGTCGATCATGCCGTCGCTGATGGCCTGCAAGCCCACGGCCACAGCTGCAAAACCGAGACCGGGGAACAGGAAGCAGTTGTTGCACTGGCCGATCTGGCGCAGTCCGTCTGGCTGTGGCACCGGCTCGAACGGACTGCCGGTGGCCACCAAGGCCCGTCCATCGCTCCATTCCAGCAGGCTGGCGGGCGTGGCCTCGGCCAGGCTGGTGGGGTTGGACAGGGGCAGGATCACCGGGTTGGGGCATTGGCGGGCCATTGCCGACACCACCGGCTGGCTGAAGGCTCCGGCCACGGTGGAGGTGCCGATCAGCACGGTTGGCCGTACCTGCTCCACCACGGTCTGCAGCCCAATCCGGCCCTGGCCATCGCGCGGCCAGGCGTGCACCTCAGCCAGATCCCGAGCCAGGTCTGCCGCAGCCGGTGTGAGCCCATCCATGCCCTCCAGCAGCAGGCCCGGCCGATCGAGTGCCCAGATGCGCCGCCGGGCCTCCAGGGGGCTCAGGCCGGTGGCCTCGAGCAGCCGCAGCAAGCCCTGGGCGATCCCGCAACCGGCCGTTCCCGCACCGAAGATCACGATCCGCTGCTCGGCCAGCGGCTGGCCCAGCCCCCGGCAGGCGGCCAGCACCGCCGCGCTGGCCACGCCGCTGGTGCCTTGGATGTCGTCGTTGAAGCTGGGCAGTCGCCAGCGGTAGCGCTCCAGCAACAGGCGGGCATGGCTGTTGCCGAAGTCTTCCCAGTGCAGGCAGGCGCCAGGGCACTCCTGCTCCACCGCCTCCACAAACTCCTCCACAAACGCCAGGTAGGACTCCCCCTCGAGTCGCTGCTGCCGCAGGCCTGGATAGAGGGGATCGGCAAGCAGGCTGGGGCGGTTGGTGCCCACATCCAGGGCCACCGCCAGCACCCGCCTGGGGTCAAGCCCGGCGCAGAGGGTGTATACGGCCAGTTTTCCCTGGCAGATGTGGATGCCGCCCACGCCCTGGTCGCCGATCCCCAGGATGCCCTCGGAATCGGTCACCAGCACCAGGTCGACCGGTCCGGTGATGGCATTGCCCAGCACCTCGCGCAGCCTGCCGCGTTGGTCGGCACTGAGGAAGACCCCCTCGATCGGGGTGCGGTAGCTGCGGCTGAACCCCTGAATCACCGCTCCCACCGTGGGGGTGTACACGATCGGCAGCACCGCCTCGAGGTGGTCGGCGAGGAAGCGGTGAAACAGCACCAGGTTGCTGCGCCGCACCCCATCCACAAAGGCAAAGCGCTCCAGGTCGCCCGGCAGGTGGCTGAAGGCTTCCCAGCTGCGCTGCACCTGGGTCTCCAGGCTCTCCACCTGGGGAGGCAGCAGACCCTCCAGCCCCAGCAGGTGCCGCTCAGCCAGGGAAAAGGCCGTGCCCTTGTTGTGGGCTGGATCCCTGAGCAGGTCGAGCCCCCGTTTGTTGTGCAATGTCCCCATGGCTTGGGCTCCATCCATGGCGATCGTCATGGCGATGGCCTCAGGCCGGCAACTGCTGCGAATGAAGCCGAGCCGGCTTGCCCCCAATGGTGATTGGCACTACCAAAACCAGGGTCATGCACGGGTCGGCATAGATCGGGGCAGGGATGTTCGATTTTGATAAACAGTATTGATGAACACTATTGATGCCGTGGCATCGCAGGGTTCAGCCATAACAATTCGCCACAATGAACTGCCCATTCATGCTGAATCCCTAGATGCGAAGTGAATTCGCTGATCAGGCTTGACGTGAGCTCGATCAGGCAGGTGTCTGCAGTGCGTTGGCCTCAGGTCCGTAATGGCCGGCTTTGCCGATGTGGGCGGACAAGGGATCATCATCGTTCGCCATGGCTGCGATCCCATTGCAGCAACACACCTGGTCGATCAGGGTGGCGCCAAGTCGGCGTCCCGCCCACCCAATCCGCTTGGCAGCAACGGCCGATCGCTTGCTGCAACTGGGGATAACGACGCGCCATGGTCTGCTAGTCGATTGAGTTGTGGTATCCCTTTTCAATCAGGCCTCACGGGTCAGACAGTTGCGACGGCATTCGTCTGCGTTCATCGCTATCTCCTGGTGAGCACGCGGTCGTTGAAAACGGATGCACCAATGCATGCTGGATACGGCGATGCGCCCTGGATGCATTGTTCAGGCGTTGCAAGTGATGACCGAGGCGGCATGGTCTAGCTGGCTTCAGTTGGCAGCCAGGGCTGCCGGGATGGGAGGGTTTTGTCATCGCGGGTATCGCTGGGCCCGTGCCGCAGTGCGGCATCTGATCACCATGTTCTTTCATATTTGCCACACCTTGCGCTATGCCTACGAGCGGCCGGCGTTTCTTGACCTCACCACGCTGCGCCTGTTTCCCCGCAACGACCCTGCCTAGCAACTCCTGCAGCATGTGCTGAGGGTGGACCCCCAGCCACGGGGCAGTTCAGCATCGAGGTGGAGATGCTGGTTCGCACCACCCATGACAATCCCTTTGATTGGACCGTGACCTATCCGCCGGCTCTGACTCTGCCGGCTGCCCTGGCCTCAGAGGTGGGCGGCTCCACAACAGCTTTCCTGATCCATCTGGCCGACTGGATCGACCATCACATTCATCCCGTGGGCCGGCCCATCGGGGATCCCCTGCCCCCTGGCGACACACTGGCGACGCGGGCCGGCGCCTGCCGCAGCCTCGGCCTTGCCGCTCGCTTTGTGAGCGGCTATTCGATGCACCACCCTGTGGAGGTGAGTGAGCACGACCTGCACGCCTGGGCCGAGGTGTACCTTCCCGGTGCCGGTTGGCGGGGGTATGACCACAGCCTTGGTTTGGCTGTTGCGGATGGGCATGTGGTGCTCGCCGCTGCCCCAGATCACCAGCTGGCTGCTGCTGTCAGCGGCAGCTATCGCGGTTCAGGAGTTGGGTCGTCGCTGCGGTTTGGCGTGCAGGTTCACACAGCCGGCAGCCTGGAAGAGCTGGGAGGCCTGGGGCACCCGATCAGCGCAGCAGCTGGGGACAGCCTGATCCCATTGAATCAGGCCCAGGGATCGACTTCAGAACCCATCAGCTCCTGCCAACGGGTAGTGCTCAACACAGTCGATGGCTGCCAAACGAGCCCATGGTGTAAGGAGCGTTTGTCATGCCCATGGCCACCTTCACCATCACGCTTGAAAGCGGCGAATCCTTTACCTGCGCCGACGACACCTACATCCTCGATGCCGCCGAAGAACAGGGGATCGATCTCCCCTATTCCTGTCGTGCGGGTGCCTGCAGCACCTGTGCTGGCCAGCTCACGGCAGGCAAGGTGGATCAATCGGACCAGTCCTATCTCGACGATGGCCAGATCGAGCAGGGTTTTGCCCTGCTCTGCGTCAGCTACCCGCTGAGCGATTGCACGATCCGGGCCAACGTTGAAGAGGAGCTGCTCTAGGACTCACCCCAGCAGCTCACTCCAGGCTGCCGTGCAGCACATCCATGATCTGGAGGATCTCGCCGGTGAGCGACTCCTCCAGATTGAGCACAGCGGCCAGATTGCTGAGGATGTTGCGCTCATCCTCCTGCAGCTCGCCATCCGAACGCATGATTTCGGCTGCCACCGCAAAGGCAGTGCCGCGTTGGGAGGGCGTGAGCGCACCTGCCGCATCCACCATCAGATGCTGGGCCCCCTGCGTGCGCAGTCGCATCAACAGACCATTCAGCAGCTGCACCATCTCGCCGTCGCTGTAATCCCGGAAGGGGAGCCGGTAATCGAGGGCATGGCGCAGGGCGCGGGAGCCCGCCATGCTCATCACGCCGTCCCAGCACACCGCTGCCAGGGCTACCGCTGCGAATCCATCTGCGGCACTGAGGGAAGTGGTCATGGTCGGGGGCACTTGCGTTGGGGGCGATCAGTCGTGGTCATGGGTTGTGGGGATCAACGGGATGGCTTCACCCAGGAAGCCCCACCCAGAAGGCCTCGCCTTCGCGGTGCACGTTGTGTACCCGCCAGTTGTGCAGCAACAGGTGGCGCACGAACTGGCGGGCCAGATCCTCTCCGGTAAAGCGGAGGCGCTCAATTTCACAGCCGGGGCCGTGTTCCGGGTGATAGGTGGTGTGAATCGCCTCGATGGCCGCATGCTGAACCAGGCACCAGGTTCCCTTGTATGGCGCATGCCCATCTGCCAGCGTGATCAGTGGAATCTCGGGATGGGTCATGGGGGATCTGCGGATTGAAATCACTGCACTGCTTTCGCTTGCCTGGCTGCTGTGATCTGTGCAACAGGTTCTTGAAACGTCACGGTTGGGATGGGAAGAAAACATGACGAATCACCAAGCTGTCGTCTATCGCACAGCGCCGGTGCCAATCCCTCATCTGCACTGGGTTCGATTCTGCTAATTCCGGGTTCAGCCTGGAACGATCAGCCATGACCAACGCGGGCTCCACGTTTATCGCCGCCACCCAGCCGCGGCCCCTGGGGCCGGAATCGCTGGCTGATCAGATTCGTCGCCACCTCTTCTCGAGTCAGGCGAAGTCCCCCTCCCTGGCCACCCAGCACGACCACTACATGGCCCTGGCCCTGGCCGTGCGCGATCGGCTGCTGCAGAACTGGGTGGACACCGCCGAGACCTACACCAACCAGGGCGTGCGCACCGCCACCTATCTCTCGGCCGAATATCTGCTGGGCCCGCACCTGGAGAACAACCTGGTGAATCTGGGGCTGCGCGAGGAGGCAGAAGCGGCCTGCTGTGAGCTGGGGCTCAACCTCGAGCAGCTGATCGCCCTCGAGCCGGAGCCGGGGCTAGGCAACGGAGGCCTGGGCCGGCTGGCCGCCTGTTTTCAGGAGTCGCTGGCGAGCCTGGAGCTGCCGGCGATCGGCTATGGCATTCGCTACGAATTCGGCATCTTCCGTCAGTCCATTGGCCCCGATGGCCAGCACGAGAGCACCGATGCC
This sequence comes from Prochlorococcaceae cyanobacterium, assembly GCA_044352535.1. Lineage (GTDB taxonomy): Bacteria > Cyanobacteriota > Cyanobacteriia > PCC-6307 > Cyanobiaceae > NIES-981. The sequence continues at coordinate 8,014 of JBILDP010000035.1, read as the reverse complement.
TGGCTCACCCTCGGTAACCCCTGGGAGGTGATCCGGCCGGAATGGCGTTATCCCGTGCAGATCGGCCATCACACCGTGATCGGTGTAGCCCACGACACGCCGATCACCGGCTACGGGGTGCGCACGGCCAACACCCTGCGGTTGTGGTCGGCAATGGCGCCGGAGGCCTTCGACTTCGCCTCCTTCAATGCCGGCGATTACACCCGGGCCGTGCTGGCCAAAATGCAGAGCGAAACGCTCAGCAAGGTTCTCTATCCAAACGATGAATTCGACCAGGGCAAGCGGCTAAGGCTGAGTCAGCAGATCTTCTTCGTGAGCTGCTCGCTGCAGGACATGTTCCGAATCCTGCGGGGTCAGGGTCTCAGTGCCCGCGACTTCCACACCAAGTTTGCGGTGCAGCTCAACGACACCCACCCGGCCATTGCCGTGGCCGAGCTGATGCGGCTGCTGATCGACGAGGAGAAGCTCGACTGGGACACGGCCTGGGGCATCACCACCGCCAGCCTCAGCTACACCAACCACACCCTGCTGCCCGAGGCACTGGAAACGTGGGGGCTGTCGCTGTTTGAGGAGCTGCTGCCGCGCCAACTGCAGATCATCTATGAGATCAATGCCCGCTTTCTGCGCATGGTGCGCATCCAGAACCCGGGCAATCCTGAGCTGCTGGAGCGGGTGTCGTTGATCCAGGAAGGGACCAGGCGCCAGGTGCGCATGGCCCATCTGGCGGTGGTGGGCAGCCACCACACCAATGGCGTGGCCGAACTGCACAGCCAGTTGCTGCGCGAGCAGGTGCTCGCCGATTTTGCCCGGCTCTGGCCCGATCGCTTCACCAACGTGACCAACGGCGTGACACCGCGGCGCTGGCTTGCGGTGGCCAACCGCCCCCTCAGCTCCCTGCTGGATGACGCCCTGGGAGAGGGCTGGAGGCGTGATCTCTCCGAGTTGCAGCGGCTGGAGTCGCAGCTACACGACAGCGGCTTCCTGGAGCGTTGGCAAAGCGCGAGGCTGAAGGCCAAACAGCGCCTGGCCGGCTCTATCCAGGATCAGGTGGGCGTGATGGTGGATCCCACGTCCCTGTTCGACGTGCAGGTGAAGCGCATCCACGAATACAAGCGGCAGCATCTGGCGGCGCTGGAGGTGGTGCAGCGCTACCTGCGCCTGCGCAACGGCGAAGATCTGCCACCCCGCACGGTGATCTTCGGTGGCAAGGCCGCTCCCGGCTACGCCATGGCCAAGCTGATCATCCGGCTGATCGTGGGCATCGCCGAGATTGTGAACATGGACCCGGCTATGCGCGGGCGGCTGCGGGTGGTGTTTCTGCCCAACTTCAGTGTGAGCCTGGGCCAGCTGGTGTATCCAGCGGTGGACCTCTCCGAGCAGATCTCCACGGCAGGTAAAGAGGCTTCCGGCACCGGAAATATGAAGATGGCCCTCAACGGGGCTCTCACCATCGGCACCCTCGATGGCGCCAACATCGAGATCCGCGAGCGGGTGGGGCCCGACCACTTCTTCCTGTTCGGACACAACGCCGAGCAGGTGGCGGCGTTGCAGCAGGAGGGCTATCACCCCTACCCGTGGCTGGAGCGCAACCCGGCCCTGCGCGAGGCAATCGAGCTGATCGGCTCCGGCCACTTCAGCGAAGGCGACCGCCAGCTCTTTCACCCGCTGCTGGCCAATCTCTGCAACCACGATCCCTTCCTGGTGATGGCCGACGCGGCCGACTACAGCCGCACCCAGAACGCCGTGGATCAGGCCTGGCAGCACCCCGATGCCTGGTGCCGTTCCTCGATCACCAACACGATGAACTGCGGCTTCTTCAGCAGCGATCGGGCAATCGCCGAGTACGCCGAGCGGATCTGGAAGATCCAGCCCGTGTCGATCGGGGGTTAGGTCGCCATGGCACCCGAGAGCACCGCAGTGGCCACCGCATGCGGCAGTGCAGCAGCCACTTCAGCACTCACTGCAGCCGGCACTGCAGCAGCTTCCCCCGCAGCTACCCCCGCAGCCGTGGAGGCGCGGCTGCGGGCAGCCGGGATCGAGCTCACACTCGGCGGCGAGCCCACCTATGTGCCCCTCTGTCCTGAGGGGGCCGAGTGGAGCGTGGCGGCCGATGGCCCCACCAAGCTCGGCTACGCCCAGGCCCTGGCCGCCGAACTGCAGCGCCGCATCTGGCCCGAGGCCACCCTGCTCTTCTGCACGGGCAAGCGCTTCGAAGGCGAGGTGAATCCCCGCTGGGCCCTGCGGCTGATCATCGCCAGCAGTGGCGAGCCGCTGGTGCGCTGGCCCCAGCGTGCGCAGCAGCAACCCCGCCGTCCCCTCGAGGCTTCAGCTGTTCCCGCGCTGCTGGCTGCGATCGGCGAAGGCCTGGGCTGCCAGCTGCAGCCGATCGCGCTCGTTGATCCGCTCGATCCGGAACGCCAGGTGTGGGCGGCCCCCCTCAGTCACGACGAGCAGCACTGGCAGGCCGTGCACTGGCCCCTGGCCGACGAGTGGCGCACGCTGCTCCCCGCGCCTGGCCCGGCGGGACTGCGTCTGCCGCTGCAGCATTTTCCGGACCACGCCCCCCGCCAGGTGCTCACCCTTGAGATCACTCCTCAGGGCTGGTCCCTGTTCCTGCCGCCCCTGGATCGTCTGCGGTTGGAGCAGCTGCTCGCGGCGATCGTCGCCGCCAGTGCACTCTGGAGCGAGCCCGAGCTCTGTGGCGTGCTGCCGCACGACACGGCTGGCCACTGGCAGGTGCTGGGCATCACCGCCGACCCAGGCGTGCTGGAGGTCAACCTGCCGGTGTGCCGCACCTGGTGCGAGTACGCCAGCTGGCTGGAGCTGCTCGAGCAGGCCGGCGAGGCTGTGGGGTTGCGTTCCTGGCAATGGCGCGGAGAGCGCCAGCTGGGCACAGGCGGCGGCAACCATCTGCTCTGGGGCGGGCCCTCGCTGGAGCCCGAGCACCATCCCTTCTTCGCCCGCCCTGCCTGGCTCGTGGGAGTCCTGCGCTACTGGCAGCACCACCCGTGCCTGGCCTACCTCTTCACGGGGCCCTGTGTGGGCCCCGCATCCCAGGCCCCCCGCCCCGATGAGGGCAGTGCCAGCTGGCTCGATCTGGTGCTGGCCCATGGCGCCCTCGAGCAGCTGGGCAGCGGCGACCAGCGGGTGGCGATCAGCGAAACCCTGCGCCACCTCCATGCCGATCGCAGTGGCAACACCCATCGCAGTGAAATCAGCCTCGACAAGTTCTGGAATCCGGCCTGGCCCGGTGGCTGCCAGGGCCTGATTGAGTTCCGGGCGCTGGAATCGATGCCGCACCACCAGTGGAGCAGCGCAGTTGCCCTGCTCTGGCGGGCTCTGGCCGTGCACCTGCTGGATCCCCAGCAGCGGCCGAGCCAGCTCAGGCCCTGGGGCGAGCAACTGCACGACCGGGCGCTGCTGCCCAGCCAGCTGTGGGCCGATCTCGAGGCTGTGCTGGCCGATCTGGCCCATGCCGGCCTGCCCCTGGAGGCCGAGGTGTTCCGCCGGATCTGGGAGTGGCGCTTCCCCCGGCTGCTGCACTGGGCTGAGCCCGGCTGTGGCGCCGAACTGGAGATTCGCGAAGCACTCGAGCCCTGGCCGCTGCTCTGCGACACCCCGGTGGAGGGCGGCTTCACCAGTCGCTTCGTGGACAGTTCGATGCGTCGCCTCGAGCTGGGTGCCAATGGCCCCCTGCGCCGGCAGTTTCAGCTCTGTCTCAATGGCAGACCACTCACCTGGCCGGCCGATCCCGCTCAGCCGATCGGGCTGCGCTACCGCCAGAGCGCCCTCTACCCCTGCCTCCATCCCTGCCTGCCCCTGGATCTGCCGCTCAGCCTTCAGCTGCTGGATGGCGGCGGCGGACGTGGCAGCGGGCGCCGTGCTGGCCGGGTCAGGGTGGCGGCCTGGCAGCTGGAGGCTGGCCACGCGTGTTTCCAACCGCAGCCCGATCCTGCGCCGGTGAGTTCCGCGGCACGGCGATGGCCCCCACTCCAGGGCGGCATCTGCACCCTCGACATGCGACTCAGCCACCACCCGGAGGATGGGATGGTGAGCCTGAACGGATGCTGAGGGCTGAGCTGACCATCCTGGATCCAGATGCGTGGATGCCATGGAGCTGCTCAGCAGTGCGTTTGCCCCAGGTGGCCGGATCCCCCCGATCCATACGGCCGACGGCGACGACCTCTCCCCTCCCCTGCACTGGCGGGGGGCACCCCCAGCAACGCAGACCTATGCCCTGATTCTCGACGACCCCGATGCTCCGCCGGGGCTGTGGATCCACTGGGTGCTCTTCGACATCCCGGCCAGCCGCTCCTCCCTGCCGCAGGGCCTCGAACGGGCGGATCAACTGGCTGATGGTGCACGCCACGGCAGTTGCTGGGGCGTGGACAGCTTCAGCCGCCATGGCTATCACGGCCCCCAGCCACCCCCTGGCCCTCCCCACCGCTATCGCTTCCAGCTCAGCGCCCTCGACAGCCGGCTCGATCTACCGCCCGGATCCACCGCCGCTGCAGTGCGTGGGGCCATGGCCCCACACCTGCTGGCCCAGGCCGAACTGATCGGTCTGTACCAGCACCACGGCGCTCCCTGACCGGCCGCCAGCAACGCGCCCTTGCAACCGCTTGCTGACACCCGCCTGCTGGCACCGGCCTGCTGACATCGACAAACCGGTGCCGTGCTCCATCGTGGGGAGCAGACTGTTCTCCTGCGGCTCATGACCAAGCGGCGGCTCCTGCTGGCTCCCCTCTTGGGCGTGCTGGTGGCAGCTCTGCTGGCGCTGAGCCAGCTGATCACGGGAGCGGTGGCGGCTTCAGAGACACCATCGCCCGCAGGCGCCTGGGTGCTGCTCGATGGCCAGCGGGTGCTGGAAGTGAGGGTGGCGGCGGGTGCCCAGTCGCCCACGGATCTGGCCCGGCGGATCAGTCGCGAGCTGTTGCAGATGGCCCGCGACAACTCCCGTTCACCCGGCGAGTTGGTGGTGGAGGAGCAGCCGCCTTACTGGATGGTGGCGGAGCGCCAGGCCGATGGACGCATCCTGCCCAGGTTGGCGGTGGATGAGCGGGCGGCGCGCCGGTTCGGCCTGTCACAGCGTGCCCTGGCGGAGCTGTATCGCGACCAGTTGCAGGCAGCCATCCGCCAGTACCGCAGCCGCCACAGCCTGCAGGCGTGGCTGCGCGGCACGGCCCTGGCCTTGCTGGTGCTGCTGATCTATGTGGGCTGGCTGCTGTGGCAGCGGCAGCTTCACGGCCGCGTGCATCGGCTGCTGCTGCAGCGCTCTCCGGCGCTGCATGTGGGCTCCACCCAGCTGTTGGACCCGGCCCAGCTTCGGCCGGTGCTGTTGCTGGCTCTGAATCTGCTGCACTGGACGCTGCTGCTGCTGATCAGCTATCTGCTGATCCCCCTGCTGCTGGGCTTCTTCCCACCTACCCAGATCCTGGCGGCGGGCCTGCGCAGTCAGATTCTGGCGGTGTTGCGTGGCCTGGGTGCGGCCCTTTTTGCCGTGGTGCCCAACCTGCTGTCGGTTGGGTTGATTCTCGGCTTCACGGTGCTGCTGCTGCGAGCCAGCAATGCCTGGTTCCGGGCTCTGGATCAGGAGCGTGTGCGCTTGCCCGGTTTCTATCCGGAATGGGGGCGTCCCACGGGTCGGATCGCCGCGGTGCTGATCCTGATGGCCGGGCTTGTGGTGGCCTATCCCTACATCCCGGGAACCGGCAGCCGCACCTTCCAGGGCGCTGGTCTGTTTGTGGGCCTATTGGCGGCCCTCGGCTCCAGCGCCGTGGCTGCCAACATCATCAGCGGCCTGATGCTGATCTACACACGTGCCTTCCAGGAGGGAGATCGGGTGGAGATCAACGGCGTGTTGGGTGTGGTGCAGGACAGGGCCCTGCTGGTGACGCGTATCTGCACGCCGCGCCATGAACTGGTGAGCATCCCCAACTCCACCGTGATCGGGGCTTCCATCATCAATTTCAGCCTCGCTTCCCGCGAGATCTACCGACCTGTGGCCGTGGCCACCACCGTGACCATCGGCTACGACGTGCCCTGGCGCCAGGTGCATGCCCTGCTGCTGGCGGCGGCCCGGAGTGTGGATGGCATCAGCACGGATCCCGAGCCGTTTGTGCTGCAGACCTCGCTGAACGACTTTCACATCAGCTATGAGCTCAATGCATCAGTGGTGGATGTGAATCAATACCGCGAAACACTCTCCGCTTTGCTCGGTGCCATCCAGGATCAGTTCGCCGCCGCAGATGTGGAGATCCTCTCCCCTGGATATCATGCCATGCGCAATGGCAACCGCAGCACAGTGCCCCCCCATCCTCCCCAGGCCTGAGCTGAGCCTGCCTGAGCGCCTCGTGATTGCTGCATACAGCAGCTCAATCACGCAATCACATTCTTTAGTTCGACAGCACCATCATCTGCACCTGGATAAGGCTGTCGACGTCTTGGAGTGGTTGTTTTCGGCAGCCGTTGCGGTGTCCGCAGCGCTGAGCCTTGTGTTCGTGACGATCGGCACCCGTGGCAGCTGGCCGCGTTGGGTTTAGCAGAGCCTGCAGCCCTTGACGCACCAACACCGTGAGGTGACCACCGACAGAACCATCATGGACCAACTGCGCCAGCTTTCTGGCGTTCTGGCGGCAGGATCGGAGATGGACATAGCCTGGTTTCGTGCAGGTAGTCGTGCGCCGATGGGAGTCAAAGATCAGTCCACCCGTTCCCCAGCAGGGATCGAAGAAACGGACCCTCATCATCGGCTTGGCCGGTGCTAAACCTCAAGACTCACATCACTTGTCGGGATAAACCCCGCAATCTTTCAATCCGATCAAGATTGTCTGTTTATTGACAGATCCTTTGTTGAGAAGTTGCAGGCTGGAAAGATCAAGATCGCCTGGCCTGTAAGAGAGCGATTTAGACAACGTCCTTGAAGAGCGACCATGGCTAATGCTCAAGTATGAGGAGTTGTATCTATGGTCCTATGGCGATGGCTGTGATGCTTGGATCAAGATGGCTGGTCTATTGACTTCATTAATTTGGATATGTTGCCATGCTAGGCAATGAAGCACTTTCAATGGTCATGTTGCCACTTAGGTCCATTCTGATGGCAAATCCTGCTCCACCCGCCCGGAGTTGAAGAGGTCAGTGGTTCAATCTGTTCTGTCTTGCAAGATACATCCACCATATGCGTACATCTCCATGACAGTCAGAAGCATCTCCCAGTTCGTGCGCTGCCTGGCTTTGGTCAGATCTCGGGGCCCAAGAGATGAAACTGCTTTCTTGGCGCGGCTCCAGTTTGGTGCTAGAATTGATAGGTTGGTTACAAAGCTGCTGAAATACTCATGATTCTGCCTAGGCTCAGCCTGTTTGCATTGCTGGTTCAAAAGCTAGATCTTCAGAGTGCGTGCAGGTGGCCAGCGCGGCAAATGAGCCATAGCCATTTCTGTTCACGCAATTGTATTTAAAATTTGGCAAAATGATATATTCTAAATCACATCAATTCATTTTTTGTCATGTCCCCAAGACAGGGGGTACATCGCTTCGCCAGGCTCTCAAGCCTTTCAGGCCTAGGTGGGAGCAATCTCTGCCTTTAAAAGTTCTTCGAAAGCTGCCAGGCGCCGAAGGTAATAGCCTTTTGTATGATTTCACAAACAGACCACATACAACTTGCGCAAAAGCTCAGAAGCTCTTGCGGCACAGCTATGACAATCTCTTTGCGTTTGCTTTAATCCGGGAGCCCTCAGAATGGCTCCTGTCATGTTATCGCTTCTTTATGCTTGGTCATTCGCGAGTCAGGGGTTCCAGTCGGCCTGTCCGAAATTTTGAGGAATATCTGCAAGCAATGATTGAACTGGGTGGAAAAAAGCCGTCTCAAGGCGCGATGATTATAGATTCATCTGGGGCGTTGCTGGTTGATCGGATTGGCCTATTCAGCCAAATTGCTGCCTTTGCGAATGAGGTGTCTGATCGCCTTCGACTAGGCTTGCCTCAACTGGAGCACTTGAATATAAATCCGTCTACC
>JBILDP010000181.1:0-4552 GCA_044352535.1 Prochlorococcaceae cyanobacterium | reverse complement strand
GCGGAGAATCAGACCCTCGGCCGCCTGGCCAGCGAGGTGGCTTCGGTGCTGCGCGGCAAAAACAAGCCCACCTACACCCCGCATCTCGACACCGGTGACTTCGTCATCGTGATCAATGCGGACAAGATCCGGGTGAGCGGCAACAAGCCCACCCAGAAGCTGTATCGCCGTCACTCGGGTCGCCCTGGTGGCATGAAGACCGAGACCTTTGCTCACCTGCAGGCCCGGATCCCCGAGCGCATCGTGGAGAAGGCTGTGAAGGGCATGCTTCCCCACAACGCCCTGGGCCGCCAGCTATTCCGCAAGCTGAAGGTCTACAAGGGCGCTGAGCACCCCCACGACGCCCAGAAGCCCCAGGCTCTCGCCCTCGATCCCGCCGCTGCTGCCCAATGAGCACTACCAAAGTCGTCTACTGGGGCACCGGTCGCCGTAAGACCGCCGTCGCCCGCGTTCGCCTGGTGCCGGGTTCCGGCACGGTCACCATCAATGGCCGCCCCGGCGACAACTACCTCAACTACAACCCCGTCTATCTGGCGGCGGTCAAAGCTCCCCTCAACACGCTGGGGCTGGCCAACGAGTACGACCTGTTGGTCAACGTGCGTGGCGGTGGCCTCACCGGCCAGGCCGACGCCATCAAGCAGGGTGCGGCCCGGGCGCTGTGCGAGCTCTCCGGCGAGAACCGCAAGCCCCTTAAAACCGAAGGCCACCTGAGTCGCGACCCCCGCGCCAAGGAGCGTCGCAAGTACGGCCTCAAGAAAGCCCGCAAAGCTCCCCAGTTCTCCAAGCGCTGATCATGCCGAAGGCCAACATTCATCCCACCTGGTATCCCGATGCCAAGGTGATCTGCAACGGAGAGGTGGTCATGACCACCGGCTCCACCTCGCCCGAGATCAACGTCGACGTGTGGAGCGGCAACCATCCCTTCTACACCGGCACCCAGAAGATCCTCGACACCGAGGGCCGCGTGGACCGCTTCATGCGCAAGTACGGCATGGGCGGTGCCGATTCCGCTGCTGGCAAGAAGGAGGCCACCAAGGAAAGCGAGGCCGCCAAGGCCTGACGCCTCCCTGTCCCTGCCTCCTGGCAGTGCAAGGCCGGATGCTCTCGGGCGTCCGGCCTTGTTGTTGTCTGGCCTCCTGAAGCTTGATGGATTCCTCCCTGCTGCATGAGCGCCTGGCCACAGCCGAGCGCACCTTCGAGACCCTGGAGCGTCAGCTGGCCGATCCGGCCGTGGCCGCCGATCCCAGCCAGCTGCAGAACCTGGCGCGCGAACGGGCCCGGCTCGAGCCGCTGGTGCTGGACCACCGCCAGCTGCTGGATCTGCAGGAGCAGCAACAGCAGACCCGCGAGCTGCTCAAGGACGCCCGCGGAGATGCGGACATGGAAGAGCTGGCCAACGAGGAACTGAGCCAACTGGCCGAGGCCATCAGCGCGCTGCAGGAGCGGCTCACGATCGCCCTGCTGCCGCGCGACCCGCGCGATGAACGCAGCGTGATGCTCGAGATCCGCGCCGGTGCCGGCGGCGATGAAGCGGCGATCTGGGCCGGCGACCTGGCGCGCATGTACGAGCGCTATGCCCAGGGCGTTGGCTGGCGTGTGGAACCGGTGAGCGCCTCTGAGGCCGAGCTGGGGGGTTACAAGGAATTGATCCTGGCGATCAAGGGCGACGGGGTGTTCAGCCAGCTGAAATTCGAGGCTGGCGTGCACCGGGTGCAGCGGGTGCCGGCCACCGAATCCCAGGGACGCGTGCACACCTCCACGGCCACCGTGGCCGTGATGCCGGAGGCCGATCCGGTGGAGGTGCAGATCGATCCGGGCGACCTGGAGATCAGCACGGCCCGCTCCGGGGGAGCCGGCGGCCAGAACGTGAACAAGGTGGAAACGGCCGTTGATCTGCTGCACAAGCCCACCGGCATCCGCGTGTTCTGCACCCAGGAACGCTCCCAGCTGCAGAACCGCGAACGGGCGATGGAAATCCTGCGCGCCAAGCTCTACGAACGCGAGCTGGCGGCGGCCAACGCCCAGGAGCGCTCCGCGCGCCTGGCCCAGGTGGGCACAGGTGACCGCAGCGAAAAGATCCGCACCTACAACTACAAGGACAACCGCGTGACCGACCACCGGCTGGGGCGCAACTTCTCGCTGGAACCCGTCCTCGACGGTCAACTGGCGGATGTGGTGGGCGCCTGCATCGCCGCTGATCAGAGCCGCCAGCTGGAAGAACTGGCCGCCAGCGCCGCTTCAGGGGGCTGAACGCCGCTGAGCAAGCGCTGATACCCGCCTGGATCACTCAGGCCGCCTGCTCCAGATCCGGAGCTCCCTCGAGCAGGCTGCCGTCAAGCCCGATCACATACTTGGCCCACTCGCGATTGCGCCCCGAGCGAATCTGGCGGCTCGCCTCAAACGTGAGACCACTCAAAGGACGGTGGGGTTTGCGCGCCAGCGGCATGCCCGCCTCGCGAGGGGTGCGGTTGCCCTTGCGCACGTTGCAGGGGAGGCAGGCGGTGGTCACGTTCTCCCAGGAGTCGCTGCCGCCGCGACTGCGGGGCACCACGTGATCAATCGAGAGTTGCTGCCCGGTGCAGCCGCAGTATTGGCAGCGATGGCCATCGCGCTGAAACAGATTGCGGCGCGTGAGCGGCATCTCCCGGTAGGGCACCCGCACAAACTGGCGCAGGCGAATCACCGTGGGCAGCCAGGTATCCTCACGAATCTGCCGGCCAAGGTCATGCTCGAGGCCTTCGGCCTTGCCCTTGAGCAGCATCACCATGGCGCGGCGCCAGGTGGTGATGTTCAGCGGCTCATAGGACGCATTCAGAACCAGAACGGTGCCCATGCCAGACCCCGTGATACGCGGCATGCTAATGGCGATCTGGGAATGAAACCGTGACCCAGGCCACCTCCTTCAGCTGGAGCGCGGCTGCCATCGCTGCTACCCCGGCGGGCCTGGAGCGGCACAGGGCCTGGGTGGAGGTGGATGCCGCCGCGATCCGCAGCAATGCCCGCCAGCTGCGACGCCACCTCAGCCCAGGCTGCAACCTGATGGCCGTGGTGAAAGCCGACGGTTACGGCCACGGAGCGGTACCCGTGGCCCAGGCGGCGTTGAGCGGCGGTGCCAGCAGCCTGGGGGTTGCCACCCTGGCCGAGGGCATCCAGCTCCGCCAGGCCGGCATCGAAGCCCCTCTGCTGGTACTGGGGAGCCTCAGTCAGCCCGAGGAACTGCGCAGCTGTCTGCGCTGGCAGCTGATGCCCACGGTGAGCGGCATGCGGGAGGCCCTGATCTGCCACAACCTGGCCAGCGGTAGCGGCCGTGCCATGGCTCTGCAGCTCAAGCTCGACACCGGCATGGCCCGCCTCGGTGCCGACTGGCAGGAGGGGCCGCGCCTGGTGGCCGCAATTCATGAGCTCGACGCCGTGGAGCTCTCTGGGGTGTACTCCCACCTGGCCAGTGCCGACGTCGAGCCCGCCTTCGACGACGGCCTCACCGCCGAACAACAGCGACGTTTCGAGACGGTGCTGGCGAGCCTGCGTGAGCAACAGCTCGATCCGGGCTGCCGCCACCTGGCCAACTCGGCCGGCACCCTGCGCAACCGCAGCCTCCACTACGACCAGGTGCGCGTGGGGCTCGCCCTCTACGGCCACAGCCCAGCCAGCCATCTGGAGGGCAGCGTGGCGCTGCAGCCGGCTCTCCACCTCTATGCCCGAGTCAGCCTGATTCGCGAGGTGGGCGTGGGCGTGGGCGTGAGCTACGGCCACCGGTTCCGCACCCAACGCCCCAGCCGTCTGGCGGTGGTGGGAATCGGTTACGCCGACGGCGTGCCACGGCTGCTCTCCAACCAACTCGACGTGCTGTTTGCCGGGCAGCGCCTGCCCCAGGTGGGAGCCATCACCATGGACCAGCTGGTGCTCGATGCCACCGACTGTCCAGCGCTGGAGGTGGGCTCGGTGGTCACCCTGCTGGGCCGCGACGGCGAGCAGGAGATCCAGCCCCAGGACTGGAGCGAGCGCTGCGGCATGATCCCCTGGGAGATCCTCTGCGGCTTCAAGCACCGCTTGCCGCGACTGGCAGCCGGCAGCGAGGGAGCCGGCCCTCCCGGATCCACACCCTGATCCCGATCGCCGCACTGATAAAGTCACGGTGCCGCTGGAGAGGTGGCTGAGTGGTTGAAAGCGGCTCCCTGCTAAGGAGTTACAGGAGGCAACTTCTGTCGAGGGTTCGAATCCCTCCCTCTCCGTTTCCGAAGCATCAGAGGTGGTCTCACGACCTCCTCTGATCCCGACCTGTCAACCGCACCACCGAGGCCAGCAGTGCAAGAGCGCACTTCTGACTCCTCTCCTTCCGCCGATCCAAGCCTCCTGACTCCAGGCACGTGGCCCCAACGTCTTGGATCCCAAGGACTTGGATCCCAACGTCTTGGATCCCAAGGCCTTCAGGGCACCACCGTCACCCAGCGGCCTGCAGCGTTGTGCACGGCAGCACCACAGCTGTCTCTCCAGCCTGCTGATGGCACGGTGCCATCGACGATCGTTGGGCTGGCCACGTCTACCAAGTGCT
>JBILDP010000180.1:0-4567 GCA_044352535.1 Prochlorococcaceae cyanobacterium | reverse complement strand
CCTGCAGCAACAACTGCGGGCCACCCTCAGGCCTGTGATCCTGAGCTCTGCCCCCGGGCCCTTCGCGCTGGCAGGCTGCCCCGGCGACACGCTCGCCGTGGCTCCCTGGTGCTGCCCGACCCTGCACTACAGCGACGTCTGGAACCAGCAGGTGCTGGTGTTGCTGCTGAGCGAAGGCCGGGATCGTCCCAGCCCCCGCCACAAGGTGGCCGTGGATCTGGCCTCCAACGCCTGCCATGGAGAGATTGACTGGCCCCTGCTGGGTGAGGCCCAGCTGGAGCTCCTGCAGCGGGCCCTGGATCAGGGCCTGGTGCAGCGACTCAACGCCCGCCGCCGCTTTCAGGCGGAACTTCAGGCCGACCAGCTGGCCATGATCCAGGCCCGCCAGGCCGAGCCACTGGTGGGACAGGTGCTGCCCGGTGTGATCAGCGGCGTGCAGAGCTACGGCTTCTTCGTGGAGGTGCCCCCCTCGATGGTGGAGGGGCTGGTGCACGTGAGCTCACTCAAAGACGACTGGTACGAGTACCGCTCGCGCCAGAACCGGCTGGTGGGCCGCAAAAACCGCCGCACCTACATGCTCGGCGACAGCGTGGAGGTGGAGATCCAGAAGGTGGATGCCCTGCGCCATCAGATCGACCTGGCTGTGGTGCTCCCCGAGGGCTACGAGGCCAGCCTCGACCATGAAGACCACGGCAGCGACTCCGGGGAAGAGGGTCGAGACGACGACAACGACGGCGACCACGCAACCACCGACGCCTGACGAATGACACGGAGCGACCAGCCCCCGTCGACCCCGGTGGTGCTGGCCATCTCCGGGGCCTCCGGCCAGCCCCTGGCCCAGCGGGCACTGCAACTGCTGCTGCAAGCGGGTGAAGCCGTTGAACTGATCACCAGCCGGGGGGCCATCACCGTGTGGCAGGCCGAGCTGGGGGTACGGGTGCCCGGCGAGCCCGAGGGCCAGGAGGAGTTCTGGCGACAGCGCACGGACACGACGACGGGCTGGCTGCGCTGCCACCGCTGGAACGACCAGGCGGCGGCCATCGCCAGCGGCAGCTGCCGCACCCGGGGCATGGTGATCCTGCCGGCCTCGATGGGTGCGGTGGGCCGGATCGCCGCCGGCGTGGCCACCGACCTGCTGGAGCGGGCTGCCGACGTGCACCTCAAGGAGGGGCGTCCACTGGTGATCTGCCCGCGGGAGACCCCCTGGAGCCTGGTGCACCTGCGCAACCTCACCGCCCTTGCAGAAGCCGGTGCCCGCATCGCCCCGCCGGTGCCGGCCTGGTATCACCAGCCCAGCACAATCGCCGAGATGGTGGACTTTCTCGTGATCCGTTGCCTCGACCCACTCGGGCTGGAGCTGGGATCCCTGCGCCGTTGGCAGGGACCGCTGCGAGGGGCAGACTCAGACCCCACCAGCCCGTGAACGTGCTGCGCCAGCTGCTGCTGCTTCCCCTGCTCGCTCCGCTGCTGGCGGTGCTGCTGGTGGGAGCGGTCAACCCGCGCCCGGCGGTCAACCTGCGGCTGATGATCTGGACCTCTCCGGCCCTGCCTCTGGGCGTCTGGATGATGCTCGCCGCCGGGGGCGGGGCGCTGTTGAGTGCCCTGGGCACCGGCCTCGCTCTGCGCGCTCCCGGCCCTGGGCTGCAGCGCCAGGTGCGCCGCCCCGCTGGTTCGGGCCGCTCGCCTGAACCCTGGGAAGCGGCGGCTCCACCCAGCGGCACCGCCCCCCCACCCGTCAACGCCGCGGCCGGCGCCGGTCCCAGCCGAGCCGCCGGTGAACCGAGCCCCACGGTGGAAGTGCCCTACCGGGTGATCCGCAAGGGAAGACCCGGCCCAGGCCATCAGAGCCGCGAGCCCGTGGCCGCAACAACAGTGTCCGCACCAACCACAGCAGCCGCCACCGCCGGGGGCGGAGCCGATGGCTGGGATCAACCCCTCAGTGACGACTGGTAAGCGGGTGGGGCAGCCCGCTTAAAGTTGCCCCAGCTTTTCTCCAGGCCTGTGCCAGCGAGCGATTCCCCCACTCCCGCTGAGCAGGCAGCAGCAGCTGAGCAGGCGCCCGCAACCGACAAGCCGGCCGCCAAAGCCAAGCCCCCGGCCCCGGAAGACAAACCCTTCGCCGAGTTTGTGCCGCAGCTGCTGCTGCCGGCCCTCTCCCGGGAGATTCAGAGCTATGGCGGGCCCGAACCCGAGCTCGCCTTCTGCGAGGGGTCCATGCCGGTGGTGGGAAGCACCTGCTGGATGGTGAAGGGACAGCTTCCCGGTGAGAGGCGCTTCTGGCTTTGCTTCACCAAAGCCGATATCAATTCCGCCAAAACCATCGCCGTGGCTGAGGCGGGCAGCGAGCCCAGCCTGCTGGAATCGTTTCTGATCGACGAGAAGAAGATCACCCTGGCCCTACTGGTGTCTCGCCTCGTGCAACGGCTCAACGGCCAGAAGTGGCTTGGCGCCAACTGAGCCGGCGCTGGCCGACCGCGCTTCACATCACCGGCGCCAGCGGAGCCACTCCCCCTACGATGGCCCCACAGCCCAGTGCCGCCTCAACTGATGGTGCCTCCCGCCGCCACGGCCACCCCCGCAGTCCCCGCCTCCGCGGTGGGAACCTCCGGAGCTCCGGCCATCAAGGATCCGGTGAAAGACACGATCCTCACGCCGCGGTTCTACACAACCGACTTCGACGCCATGGCGGCGATGGACCTCCGCCCCAACGAGGTGGAGCTGGAGGCGATCTGCGAAGAGTTCCGCAAGGACTACAACCGCCACCACTTCGTGCGCAACGAGGAGTTCGAGGGCGCGGCCGACAAGCTCGACCCCGAAACCCGCAAGGTGTTCGTCGAGTTTCTCGAGCAGAGCTGCACCTCGGAATTCTCCGGCTTCCTGCTCTACAAGGAGCTCAGCCGCCGCATCAAAGAGAAGAACCCTCTGCTGGCTGAGTGCTTCGCCCACATGGCCCGCGATGAGGCTCGCCATGCCGGTTTCCTCAACAAGGCGATGAGCGACTTCGGGCTCCAGCTCGATCTGGGCTTCCTCACCGCCAACAAGGCCTACACCTACTTCAAGCCGAAGTTCATCTTCTACGCCACCTACCTGAGCGAGAAGATCGGCTACTGGCGCTACATCGCCATCTTCCGCCACCTCGAGCAGAACCCCGACAGCAAGATCTTCCCGATCTTCAACTTCTTCGAAAACTGGTGCCAGGACGAGAACCGCCACGGCGACTTCTTTGATGCCCTGATGAAGGCCCAGCCCGACACGGTGCGGGGCCTGCAGGCCCGCCTGTGGTGCCGCTTCTTCCTCCTGGCCGTGTTCGCCACCATGTACGTGCGCGACGTGGCCCGCAAGGAGTTCTACGAAGCCCTCGGCCTGGATGCCCGGGAGTACGACAAGTACGTGATCGACAAGACCAACGAGACCTCCGCCCGGGTGTTCCCGGTGGTGCTCGACGTGCGCAATCCGAAGTTCTGGGAGCGGCTGGAGCGCCTGGTGACCAACAACGCCAAGCTGGCTGCCGCCGACGAGAGTGCGGCTCCGGCTCCGCTCAAGGCCCTCAAGAAGCTCCCCTACTGGGTGGCCAATGCCGCCGAGATGGCCAAGCTGTTCCTGATGAAGCCGATCCGCAGCGAGCAGTTCCAGCCCGCGGTGCGCTGAGCCGGCGATCCACACCCCATCCCCCCGAGCCCCGGCCCCTCAGGTCGGGGCTTTTTGCTAGGACCTCCTTCATCCAGAGCCGTGCCGATGGTTGCCACAAGCCAGCTCCAGCCTTCCCCACCCTGCCTCGATGTCTTCGACCCGAGCTGGCAGGGCCGGCTGGAGGAGTTGCTGGGGCAGGGGCGGGCCGCCGGCGCCGACCTGGTGGAGGTGTTTCTCGAGCGCACCGACCACCTGGGCGTGCTGGCCGAGCAGGAGGCGATCACCAGCGTCAGCCCTGCCTTTGGCATGGGAGCCGGCATCCGCGTGTTCCGCGGCGAGCGCGATGGCTTCGTGAGCACCAACGACCTCAGCGCCAAGGGCTTGCGCCAGGCCCTTGAGCAGGCCCTGGGCATGCTGGGCCTGGAACTGCTGACCAACGGCCGCAACGGATTTGAGGGCCTGCCGGAGCTGCGTGACCACGGCGCCGGCAAGAGCGACTGGCTGAGCGGCAGCCCCCAGCTGGCGGAGGCCACGGCCAGGTTGCTGGAGGGCACGGCGCTGCTGGAGCGGCACGGCAAACACCTGCAGGCCCGCCGCGGCAGCTACGCCCGCGACTGGCAGGAGGTACTGGTGGCCGCCAGCGACGGCACCTTCGCCCGCGACGTGCGCCTGCACCAGTCGCTCGGCCTGAATGTGCTTGCCGCCGATGGCGAGCACCGCTCCAGCATTGGGCGCCGCTATGGCAGCCACGGCAGACCCGACCAACTGCGCAGCTGGGATGCCGAGGCCAGTGCCCTGGAGGTGTGTGAAAGCGCCGGCGCCATGCTTTACGCCGACTACGTGGAGGCGGGCCAGATGCCGGCGGTGTTGGCCAACCGCTTCGGCGGCGTGATCTTCCACGAGGCCTGCGGCCATCTGCTGGAAACCACCCAGGTGG
>JBILDP010000179.1:0-4574 GCA_044352535.1 Prochlorococcaceae cyanobacterium | reverse complement strand
ACGGTGGCCTGGCCGGCCTGATCCCCGGCCGCCATCGGTCCGATCCGCCACACCCGCTCGATGGCGCAGCGCTCGCCCAGCTCCGCCAGCCAGCGGTCGCTCACCAGCTGGCCCCGCAGGGCGGCGTGCCGGCCCACGCTCAGCCCAGCGTGCTCCCGCTGCAGGAAGGCGGCTGCCGCCAGCCGCAGCACCGCATCCCCCAGAAATTCCAGGCGCTCGTGGTTGCGGGCCAGGCCGGCGGAGGTGTGCGTGAGGGCCTCTTCGATCGGCGCCAGGGCATCGGCGCTGTCACCGGGGCCGCCGGCGGCGCTGGGGTCCAGGCCCAGCTCGCGCAGGAAGGTCACCAGCTGGCGGCGGCGTTCCGGAGTCACGGCGGCTGTGGATGGAAGGGGTGAAAGCAGGACGTAAGCCGGGTTCTGTTCTCCCGCCGGCAGCCCGAAGGCCAGCGGCGGGGGGTGATCATCTGTCTGGGACCGCCGTTGCCGGCGGCCTCGAGCGGCGCGCTTGTGTCGGGACGGGTGTCATGGCCAACCGTTGTCCCTGGGCCTTGCTCCCAGCCGGGGTTTACCGAGCCAGCACCTCTCGATGCTGCTGGTGCGCTCTTACCGCACCTTTGCACCCTTGCCTGATCCCCGAGGGGCCATCGGCGGTGTGTTTCTGTGGCACTCTCCTCACGGTCACCCGCACTGGGCGTTACCCAGCAAGCCTGGCCATTGGGGAGCCCGGACTTTCCTCAACCGGGCGCCCGGCCTCCCGCGGGAAGCCGGGCCCCGATCGCGATCACCTCGCCTGCTTTCTGAGGTCATCATCGCTCCCGGCCCATCGCTGCACGGCATCGCCCCGAGTCGCCTGCCTGCGGGATTCGGACGGTGGCGGATAATGAACTTGCGGTGGGCAGCAGCTCAGCCGTGGGGCTGTAGCTCAGCCGGATAGAGCGACGGTTTCCTAAACCGTAGGTCGTGGGTTCGAGTCCCGCCAGCCCCGTGCCTCACGGCCGCAGGTGCCCCATGGCCATCGGCGGCCCCACCCCCTTGAAGCAGCGCAACGGGCGGCAGGGCACAGAATGAGCTGGTGAGAGCACACCGGATGAACCCTCCTCGCGGATTGGTCATGGCCGACCTCGCCGCCGCCGCCGATCTGGCCGCCGGCCAGGTGGGCAAGGGCCTCGATCGCACCGGCAGGGTGCTGGCGATGGCAGCCGGTGTGGTGGCGGCATCACTCAGCGAGCTCAACAACGCTGGGGTGGATGCCGTGCTCAGAGGGGGCGACGCCCTGGGCCAGGCCTGCTCCTATCTGGAAAGCCGCTCCGATCTGCCGTGGTTGGCGCGGTTTCGCTCCACGGCCGACTGCCACCTTCAAGCTCTGATCGCTGCAGCCCAGACCCCTGAGTTCTGGCAGCGCACCCTGGGCCATGCCCTCGAAGCCAGCGTGTACTCGGCAGCCATCACGGCCGTGGATCAACTGCTGGTGCACCGCGACGCCTTGCTCAACGGCACCGTGGAGACACGCCAGCAGATACTTCTGCAGATCCTGCAGACCAGCGGCCTGATGGCGGCGGGCGCTCTGCCGGTGTCGGTGTTTCTGGGGGTGGCCCTCACGCTGGTGCCCGGCTTGGCGGCGGTGATGGGCCCGCTGGGCGTGATCGGCAGCGCCAGCCTGGGTGTGCGCCTGCTCAGCTCAGCGGTGCGCCATCCCAGCCGGCAGGAGCGGCGGGCCATGCAGCAGGTGCAGGGCCTGCTGCAGCAACTGATCTATGCCCTGCAGCGCGACAGCGACGGCAATCTGACCATCACGGTGCAGGCCCAGCCGGCGTGCTGAATGCCGGTGCTCTGAATAGCAGTGCATTGCATGACAGAAGCCCCCGCTGATCACGGGGGCAGCAATGGTCAGATGCCTTGCTTGAATTCCGTGATCTTGCCTTTGCCGTTCACGTTGCAGTAGCCATTGATCTTTTTGCCACGGACCTTCCAGTTGAAGCTCAGGCCATCTTTCTTGATATCGGCCAGGGAGGTGGTGCCTTCGTCGATGCTCTGCTGCTCGGTGGCGCCGAGGTTCACGAGGGCGTCAGACATGGGCACATCGAATTGTTCCACCACCCGCATTTTGCAGGTTTTCCCCCAGGCGGATGCAAGGCCTGAAGCGGTTTGAGCGTTAGCGCTTGGGACGAATGACGTGCAGGCAAGGATGGTCAGCGCAAAACTGCTGATGCAGGTGAGCTGTCGACGTGTGTTCATGGTGAGCTGCGTGGCTAGGTGCGACAAAACAAGTGTGACTGCGGGGCAACGGCTTTGCTTCTAAATACGAGGCTTGTGTCATTCCTTGATGGAAACCGTTGCATTTTTTCGGGCTGATGTAATGACAGCGCAAGTTTTGAGTTGGACTTGAAGCCGTGGCGCCCATTGGCGGGGTTCTCGCCCCTTATGACGCATGCATCAGCTCGCTGATCCGGGGGCACCATTCGCGCGCGACGGCCAGTGCCACAGGATCATTGAGCACCGGTTGCCAGCCGCGCTGGTAGTTGCCGGGCAGGCGCACATCACCGATGCGGTCGAAGGTCTGGTCGCGGCAGTCGAGTTGATAGTTGAAGTAGTGGCGGAGTGAACCGGCAGGGGTGCCGCCGCGCAGGCTGGGGGCGATGTAACCCTCGCGCCAGCAGTTGTTGTTGTTGCAGCGGATCATGCCTGGGTTGCCTGCATCCAGGCGTGCAGCCTCGGCGGGCCAGTTGATCACGCTGTGGCCGAGGAAGCCGATGTAGCGCCCCCTGGTGCCGCCCAGATCGAGCTGGCGGAGCGTGGCGCTGTCGTAGCTGTAGGGGCTGGGCACCGGCACCACCACCACTTCGGCCATGGCAGCCCCTGGCCAGATCGTGGTGGCGGCCAGCAGCAGTGCGGCAGGCCCGAAGTGGCGCCGACTGGAAGCGGACATGGATCTCGTGCGGGTGGCAGGTTCGGGCGCTGAACGTTTGACCGTGCTGTCGCTCTGGGCGCTCAGATGTTCAAGCCAGGCTGGCTCCAGGGTCTTCGTGGAGTGCACCTTGGGCAGATCGGCCAGGGCTCCTTCTTCTGCTTCCCGTCGCCAACGTTTGGCTTGCACCAGTGGGTTGCACAAGCCCATCCCGTTCCAGCCGATCCTCCCGGGGTGCTGCCTGGGAGGATCGGAGCCCGGGCGGCGAGCCTCATCGGAAGGTGGTGTCGCTCACTGGCTTGAACAGGAAGCCGGCTTCAGCCGCCACAAGCTTGTAGCCGATCTGGCGGGTGCCGCCCGTGGGTTGGGCATTGGTGTCGCCGGGGCGATAGATCGGGAAGCGCCGCATCAGCGTGGTTTCCACCACGGCGAACCGATCGTGGCCCATGTAGCCCTGGGCCAGCTTGCCGCTCAGGTCCGGCATGGTGATCGGCAGGAGGGTGTGGCCTTTGCTGGCACTCCAGGCCATCACCGAGCCGTAGCTGCCACTGCCGGCACTGGTCACAAACAGCAGCAGCTCGGGCCGGCCGTCACTGTTGAGGTCTTCCACCTCACGTCCGGTGATCGAACCGATCAGCTCCTCGCGCACGACGGGGTAGCCGTGGCCGTGCTCCGAGGCCTGCACCATCAGCTGTTGCACCGAGCCTTCCCCAGTTGTGCTCATCTGAAAGGTGACCCCCTGCAGGCTGAGGCTGCTTGCCGATGGCGCCGCGACGGCGGCGCTGCTCAGACCCCCAAGGAGCAGCAGAGGCAACAGGCGAGATGCAAAAGCCATGGTGGGTTTGGCTGACCCCTGCAGCATCGTGGGAGAGGGCTGCCGCCGCATCCCCCATCCGGGGCATTCGCCACATCCCCGCAACGGGGTGGCCTACGCCGGCCCCCAGCTCACCAACCCGAGACGCAAACCGATCACGGCAGCCTGGGTGCGATCGCGGGCCTGGAGCTTGCTGATGATGTTGGCTACGTGGGTTTTGATCGTTTCCGGAGAAACGATCAAGCAAGCGGCCATCTCCCGGTTGGTGCAGCCCTGTAGCACCAGCTGCAGCACCTCCTGTTCGCGCCGACTCAATGGCTCGATCGGTTCTGGCGCTGAACCGCGGTTGCTGGAGCGCAGCGCCTCAACGCTGAGCCCATCGAGATAGAGGCCGCCGCCCACGACAGCGCGGATGGCCTGCACCATCGCCCCCTCCGCCAGGCGGCTTTCCACCACCACGCCATTGCAGCCAAGTTCGATCGCCCGCTGGGCTTTGTCCTGGGTTTCGCTCTGCAGGATCAACAAGGAGTGCAGCTCCGGAAGGAGTCGATGGCTGCGTTGCACCAGCGACAGGCCATCGCCCTGCTCCAGCTGTTCGGTAACAAACAAGAAGGTGGGCCGATGGCGCTCCACAAGGGCCAGCGCTTCCGCTTCTGTGGTAACCGCCCCCACCAAGCTCTCGGGAAAGGGCGCCGCACACACGAACAGCGATAACAGAGACCGGCTGCCCATGCAGGCCACCGTGCTGGTGCCCTGCATCAGCGCTTGAACCTGGGGCCTGCCCTCGATCAGTGCCGGGATGTGGGGGGTGAGGTCCATCCAAAAAGTCTGACCAGCCGGGTCCTGCGAGGCCACT
>JBILDP010000178.1:0-4642 GCA_044352535.1 Prochlorococcaceae cyanobacterium | reverse complement strand
CCGACAACCTGGTGAGCGAGCTCTCAGGGCTACGGGTTGACAACAACCAAACCAGCACCCAATCGATTGCCATCACTGAATCCACCTTCCTCGCGCCCTTTGCCCAGGTAAACGGCAACACCTTCTTTGCCTTTGGTGACGCCAATCGCGATGGCATCAGCCACTTCCGCACCCTGGGTACCAACCGCTTCGGCCTTGAGGATCTCGTGGGTGGTGGCGATCGCGACTTCGACGACCTAGTGCTCGGCTTCTCGTTCTCCTCCGTGAGCTGAACCTCAGCCCTCAGGGCAGCCTCTGCGCCTCCTGCTGCCGCGTCTCCGCCTTCCACAGCCGCCAGCGCACCTGCAGCTCCCTAGGGGCATAGATCACGATCGGCAGGCTGGCGTTGTAGGGCACCACGGTGGGCTGGCCGGCCAGGGGCACAAAAGCCCTGCGCCTGGGCTGATCCGGCGGGCAGGCCATGCGGGTTGAGGCGGCCAGGTCGCCACCGCTGACGCGGTAGACGGGGTAACCCCACCCGGGCACGCTCTCAGAGCGAATACGGCCACGCAGCATCTGGCGGTTGCAATCCACCTCCAGCTCCCGGCCCACGATCAGCTCCACCCGCCAATCGGCCGGGTTGGGGGAGATCGCCGGATCGGCGCTGGGCCGCAACACACCTGGCAGCTGGATCACCCAGCGGGATTCGCCCGGAGCGGCGGCGGGGTAGGGCTTGAGGTCGAGGCGAGGGATGGCCATGGCCGCCTCACCAGCCAGCACCAGCGGCACCACTGAGGCCCAGGCAGCCAGGGCCAGCAGCCTTGCGTGCAGGCCCATGCCCCTGCTTCTGCCCGTCTCCATCGCCACAATCCCGTGCTGCGGCCATCGTGGCGGCAGCACGGGGGGCTGGCATTGGGGAGGATGGAGATCTGTAAAGGATCCGTCTGCGGCACCCACCCGGCGGTCGCCCCTGCGTGCCCCGCTCCCCATGGCCAGCCCCCCCCAGCCCACCGCCGTCGCCCTGCTCTCGGGCGGCCTCGACTCAGCCACCGCGGCGGCCCTCGCCCTTCAAGCCGGCTATCGGGTGATCGGGCTCTCGTTTGACTACGGCCAGCGGCACAAACGGGAACTGCGGGCGGCGGCGGCCGTGGCCAGCGCCCTGGGTCTCGATGACCACCTCACGATCCAGGTGAACCTGGCCAGCTGGGGGGGCTCCGCCCTCACCGACGCGGCCATTCCCGTACCCAGCACGGGAGTGCAGGAGGGGGTGATCCCCAGCACCTACGTGCCAGGCCGCAACACCGTGTTCATCGCCCTGGGGCTGAGTCTGGCCGAGGCCCGCGGTGCCGAACGGCTGGTGCTGGGCGTGAATGCGGTGGATTACTCCGGCTACCCCGACTGCCGGCCCGACTACCTGGCCGCCTTCCAGACCCTGGCCGATCTGGCCAGCAAGGCCGGCCGAGAAGGCCATGGCACCCGGCTCTGGGCACCGCTTGTGGAATGGAGCAAAACCCGCATCGTGCGTGAGGCCCTGCGGCTGGGGGTGCCCGTGGCTGCCACCTGGAGCTGCTACAGCGGCGGCGACCAGCCCTGCGGCGTTTGCGACAGCTGCCGCATCCGCGATGCTGCCCTGATCGAAGCGGGACGGCCGGAGCTGGCCAGCGGCGGTGCTTGCTGATGCGGTCTGCGGAGCAACCACCCCAGAGGCTGCAGCTGCCGTGGCGGCCACCGGAACAGGTGGTGGCCCTGCTCACCGCCAGGCTCGGCGCCGAGGGCCTGGTATGGCTCGACAGCGACGGCTCGGAGCAGGGGCAACGCAGCCTGCTGGCGCTGGCACCGATCGAGCAGCGCCAGTGCCGCGGCCTGCCGGGAGAGCCCGGCGCCAGTGATCCCTTCGCCGTGCTGGCAGAGCTGGCGACCAGCGGCGAACCATGGCTGGGCTGGCTGAGCTACGAGGCCGGGGCCTGGGTGGAGCCCGCGGCCCACTGGCGCCCCCCCGGACTGGCCCTGCTGCACGCGGTGCGGCCCGACCCCCTGGTGGAGTTTGAGCACCGCGACCAGCGGCTCTGGCTGCAGGGGCGCGACGCACAACGACTGGAGCAGTTCGCGGAGCTGATCTGCGCAGCAGCTCCGGCGCCCTCCCCTCAGACCTCCCCGGCACCGGTCGCCACCGATCGCCAAACGGCAACCCTGCATCTGCCGGTTGAGCAGTGGCGCTGGCGCACCGATCCTTCAACCTTCGCCGAGCAGGTGCGCCAGCTGCAGGCCTGGATCGCAACTGGCGATCTGTTCCAGGCCAACCTCACCGCCTGCTGTGAGCAGCCGCTCAGCGCGCCTCCCTCAGCTGCAGCGCTGCTGCAGCTCTACCGGCGCCTGCGCCTGCACTGCCCGGCGCCCTTCAGCGGCATCGCCATCGGCCCAAACGGCAGCGGGGGCCGGGAAGCCGTGCTGAGCGCCTCACCGGAGCGATTCCTGCGGCTGGAAGCGAGCGGCCGAATCGAAACCCGACCGATCAAGGGCACCCGCCCCCGCCACGCCGACCCCCAGGCGGATGCCGCCGCCGCCGCCGAACTGGTCTGCAGCCCGAAAGACCGGGCCGAAAACGTGATGATCGTGGATCTGCTGCGCAACGACCTGGGCCGCGTGTGCACCCCCGGCAGCGTGCGGGTGCCCCAGCTGGTGGGTCTGGAGAGCTACCGCCAGGTGCACCACCTCACCTCGGTGGTGGAGGGCCGGCTGCGCGGCGGGCTGGGCCTGGCCGACCTGCTGCGCGCCTGCTGGCCCGGTGGCTCGATCAGCGGCGCCCCCAAGATCCGTGCCTGCCAGCGCCTGGCCGAGCTGGAGCCGGTGCCGCGTGGGCCCTACTGCGGCAGCCTGTTCGCGCTGGATGGCAGGGGCGGCTTCGACAGCAGCATCCTGATCCGCTCGCTCTTCTTCAGCGATCGGCTCGTGCGTGCCCACGCCGGCTGCGGCATCGTGGCCGACTCCGACCCCGCCGGCGAGGCCGAGGAGATGGGCTGGAAACTGCAGCCGCTGCTGGAGGCCCTGGCATGAGCGCCCCGCAGCCGCCGGGGCCGATCGCCTGGATCGGTGACCCCAATCCTGATGGCCGCTGGGACGATGGCCGCTGGGGCAGCCCCGATGACCTGGGCCTGCCCCTGAGCGATCGCGGGCTGCTGCTGGCCTGCGGCCTGTTTGAAACCGTGCTGGTGGAGCGGGGTCGGCCCTGGCTCCTGGAACAACACCTTGAGCGGCTCGAGCGCAGCGCCGCCCTGCTGGAGCTGCCGCCGCCGCCAGGCCCCGCAGTGGTGGAGCCTCTGGTGGCACAGGCGATCAGGCGCAGCCACGTCGGCACCGGCGCCCTGCGGCTCAACTGGAGCTGCGGCAGCCCAACCGATCCTGCGACCCGCGGCCTTGATCCCACCGCCGTCTGCCGACCCCGCTTCTGGCTGCAGTTCAGCCCAACAGAGCCCGGCTTCGCGGCGGTGCGGGTGATGGTGAGCCCCACCGAGGTGCGCAGTGCCACCAGCCTGCTGAGCCGCTGCAAGACCTTCGCCTACGGGCCCTCCCTGCTGGCCCGCCGCCAGGCCGCCGCCGCAGGGGCCCACGACGCCCTGCTGGCCAGCAGCGCCGGCGGCCTCAGCTGCGGCAGCGCCGCCAACCTGCTGGTGCGGCGAGCGGGCAACTGGCTCACCCCGCCCCTCGCCAGCGGCTGCCTGCCTGGCGTGATGCGCGCCCGGGCCCTGGCCCTGGGTCTCGCGACCGAAGCGGGCCTGGGCGAGCTGGATGAAGCGGTACTGCGCGGCAGCGAAGGCGCCATGCTGCTCAACAGCCTGGGCTGCCGCCCGATCAGCCATCTCGATCAGCATGCTCTGGCCTGGAGCGGCGATGCCTCCCAGCAGGCTGAGCAGTTCTGGCGCCACCTCCTGCCGCCCTGAGGCCAGCGATCCCCGCATGACCGACTCCGGTTTCTCGCGCCAACTGGGCCTGCGCAGCCTCACGCTGGCGGTGGTGACCAGCACGATCGGTTCGGGCTGGCTGTTTGCACCTCTGTATGCAGCCCGCAGCGCCGGGCCATGGGCCCTGATGGCCTGGCTCCTGGGCGGCGGACTGGCCTTTGCCCTGGCGCTGGTGTTCGCGGAGCTGGGCAGCCTGGTGAACAGCTCCGGCGCCCTGGCGGAAATCCCCCTGCTCAGTCACGGCCGCACAGCCGCATTCATCGGCGGCTGGTGTGCCTGGGTGGCCTACCTGGCCCTCCCCACGGTGGAGGTGCTGGCGGTGATGGAGTACCTGGCCAGCAGCCTGCCCTGGCTGACCCAGGCCAGCACGGCCGGAGGCGCGTCGGCAACTGGGCAGGTGCTCAGCGTTGCCGGCATGGCTCTGGCCACCACCCTGCTGGTGCTGCTGGCCTGGATCAACCTGGCCGGTGTGGGCTGGCTGGCCCGCTGGATCGACGGCCTCACCAGCTGGAAGTTGATCGTGCCGCTGCTGGTGTCGATCAGCCTGATGGCCGCCAGCGGCCACTGGGGCAACCTGAGCAGTGCTCCCCCGAACCCCCAGGGTCTGGTGACCGCCATCAGCAGCGGCGGCATTCTCTTTTCGCTGCTGGGCTTCCGCACGGCCATGGACCTGGCCGGAGAGGCGCGCCGGCCCCAGCGCACCG
>JBILDP010000033.1:0-15359 GCA_044352535.1 Prochlorococcaceae cyanobacterium | reverse complement strand
TCGCGGCAGCGCCCTCTGAGCCACAGCCAGGCCAGCACCGGCACGTTGTCGAACCAGCGCACCGGACTGCCGCAATGGGTGCAGTGACTACCGGGCTGGATCAGCGATTCCTCCCGCGGCAGGCGCCAGGCCACCACGTTGACGAAGCTGCCGATGCAGGCACCGAGCAGGGCCGCTGCGGGGCTGAGAACCGCTGGGGAAAGGCTCATTCCAGGCGTGGCATGCGCAGACGGGACGATCGCTGCTTGCTGGCACGGCTGCGCAGCAGCTCGAGCGGCACAAACTGCTCGTCGGGAAGTAGCACCGGCCGCTCAAACACCACCCGGCCGCCCGCCTGCTGCAGCACGACCCCGCAGGGCTCTGGCCCGGCAGGACAGTCGTGCTGATAGTGGAACAGCACGCTCCTGGCCTGCCGCAACACCACCTGACTGTTGATGCGATCGAGGCGCAGGGCCGGGGGCGCCGATGCCGACCCTCCCTGAATCAGGAATGAGGGCTGGACGGCTGACTGCACAGGGGGCTGCTCAGGGAGCCGGGCCGCCCTTGGAACACCTGGGGCCTGGTAGGCGAAGGAGATGGCTTCACCCGCGCTGGTTCGTGCCCCAGGGTAGGTGCCGTGGCTGTTGTCAGCCGAGCTTTTTCTTCTCCTCGATCATGCGGTGAATGATCGGGGTGAGGATCAGCTCCATGGCGAAACCCATCTTGCCGCCGTTCACCACGATCGAGGTGGGGCTGGACATGAAGGAGTCGTGGATCATGTCGAGCAGGTAGGGGAAGTCGATCCCCCACTTCTCGCGGGCCCCCTTGCGGAAGTGAATGATCACGAACGATTCATCCGGGGTGGGGATGTCGCGGATCATGAAGGGGTTGGAGGTGTCCACGGTGGGGACACGCTGGAAGTTGATGTCGGTCTGGCTGAACTGCGGGCAGATGTGATTGATGTAATCCGGCATGCGGCGAAGGATCGTGTCCACCGTGGCCTCCGCCGAGTAGCCCCGCTCCTTGTTGTCACGGGCGATCTTCTGGATCCATTCCAGGTTCACGATCGGCACCACGCCCACGAGCAGGTCAGCCAGGCCGGCCACGTCGTAGCCCTCACCCTTCACGCCGCCGTGCAGGCCCTCGTAGAAGAGCAGGTCGGTGCCGGCCTCGATCGGCTCCCAGGGGGTGAACTGGCCGGGCTCCAGGTTGGTGCCGAGGCGGGCGTTGTGCTCAGCCGCCTCTTCCACCGAGTGGAGGTAGTAGCGCTTCTCGCCGGTGCCGGTCTCGCCGTAGCTCTTGAACAGCTGCTCGAGCTTGTCGAAGAGGTTGGCCTCCGGGCCGAAGTGGGAGAAGTTTTCGCCTTTGGCCATGGCAGCGGCCATGGCCTCCTTCATCGGGCCGCGCTCGTAGCGGTGGTAGCTGTCGCCCTCCACAACGGCAGGCCGGATGCCTTCGCGCTTGAAGATGTGCTCGAAGGCACGCTTCACAGTGCTGGTTCCGGCGCCGGAGGAACCGGTGACGGACACGACCGGGTGACGCTTCGACATCGGCGCAGGGACAAAAACCGGTGCTGAGTTTGGCAGGTCGCCGGCGACCTGATCACCCCCTAGTTGTCCAGAGCTGCCAGCAGTTGCTCGCCCATGGCCTGGCAGCCCAGCTGGGTGCAGCCTTCGGCCATCAGATCGCCCGTGCGGAATCCGGCTGCGAGCACCCGATCCACAGCGGTCTCCAGCGCGGCGGCGGCTGCCTCCTGCTTCAGGGCGATGCGCAGCAGCATGGCGGCACTGAGCACCATCGCCATCGGGTTGGCCTTGTCCTGGCCGGCGATGTCGGGGGCAGACCCGTGGATGGGTTCAAACAGGCCCGGGCCGCTCTCGCCCAGGGATGCCGAGGGCAGCATGCCGATCGAGCCGCTCAGCATCGCCGCTTCATCGCTGAGGATGTCGCCGAACAGGTTGCTGGTGAGCAGCACGTCGAACTGGCGCGGGTTGCGCACCAGCTGCATGGCGGCGTTGTCGACGTACATGTGGCTGAGCTGCACTCCTGGGTAGCTGGCCGTGTGCAGCGCCTCCACCCGGTCGCGCCAGAGCTGGCTCACATCCAGCACATTGGCCTTGTCGACACTGCAGAGCTGGCCGCGCCGCTGCTGGGCCAGCTCGAAGCCCACCCTGGCGATGCGGTCGATCTCATGGTCGCTGTAGGCCATGGTGTTGAAGGCGCGCACGCCGCCATCGGCCTCCACCCGGCCCTTGGGGGTGCCGAAGTACACCCCGCCGGTGAGTTCGCGCACCACCAGCAGATCCACCCCCTCGATCACCTCGCGCTTGAGGGTGGAGGCGTCGACCAGGGCGGGAATGATCTTGACCGGCCGCAGGTTGGCGAACAGGCCCAGGCCGGCGCGCAGGGCCAGCAGGCCGCTCTCGGGTCGCTGGGCGCGGGGCAGGCGGTCGTACTGGGGCGAGCCGATCGCCGCGAGCAGCACCGCATCGCTGGCGCGACAGGCCTCCAGGGTGCTGGCGGGCAGGGGTTCGCCGGTGGCGTCGATGGCGGCGCCGCCCATCGGCTGCTCGTTGTAGGTCAGCTCGAAGCCATGGCGGCGGCTCACCGCATCGAGCAGCTGGCGGGCCACCGCCGTGATCTCCGGGCCGATGCCGTCACCGGCGAGCAGGGTGATCCGATAGCTGGACGTCATCGCGCGGTTGGGCGGGGCAGCACGGCGGGCTGCGGCATCGATCGCGAGGCTACGGGGTGGTGCGTTTCTCCAGCTGGCGCAGAGCCCGCGCCAGCTCCGGCAGCTTGTTGAAGACGGCGGAGCAGCGCAGCCACAGGCGGTTGGGGATGGCCGGGTAGCCGCTCACCACCTCGCCGGCGGCCACCTCGCCGTGCACGCCCGACTTGGAGCTGGCGATGGAGCGATCGCCCATCACCGCCTTGTTGGCCAGCCCCACCTGGCCGGCCAGGATCACGCCATGGCCCAGTCGGGCCCCGCCGGCGATACCCACCTGGGCTGCCAGGGCACAGCCCCGGCCGGTGGTCACGCCGTGGCCGATGTGCACGAGGTTGTCGATCTTGGTGCCGGCGCCGATGCGCGTCTCGCCCACCGAGGGACGATCGATGGTGCTGCCGCAGCCCACCTCCACGCCGTCTTCCAGCACCACCTGGCCGGTCTGGGGCATCTTGCGCCAGCCGCTGGCGGTGGGCACGAAACCGAAGCCTTCGCTGCCGATCACGGCATTGGCGTGCACCACACAGCCGCGGCCGAGGCGACTGCCGGGTTGCAGCACAGCTCCGGCATGCAGTTCGCAGCCCTCGCCCAGCTCCACATCGGGGTAGAGCACCACGTGGGGGTGGAGCACGCAGCCGGCACCGATGCGGCAGCCGGCGCCCACCACCACCTGGGCGCCGAGGTGGCAGCTGGGATCCACTGCGGCGGAGGGATCCACCACGGCGCTGGGGTGAAGGCCGGGCGGCAGCGTTGGCCGCGGAAACAGGGCCTCAAGCGCTTCAGCAAAGCCCAGCCGCGGATCGGCCAGGGCTACCCAGGCCAGGCCCCGTGCGCTGGCCTGGGCCCGCAGGGCCTCGGCATCCTCACCGCGGGCGGGGATCAGCACGGCACTGGCGCCGGTGTTGGCGAGTGCTGCTGCCAGGGCATTGCCTGGCTCCAGAAAACTGAGCTGGCCACTGGCGGCCCGATCAAGAGCCTCCGCTCCACTCAGCTCAGGATCTCCGGCCAGGTCGTGGGGCGTCTCAGCCGTGAACTGGCCCAGCTGACTGAGCAGGTGGCTGAAGCGCATGGGCCCTGTCTGGCTGGCCGGATCGTAAGGGCAGCATCTGCGGAGGAACAGCGCAGAGCTGGGCTGCCGGCGGCCTGGCGTCAGGCGGGGATCAGGGCCAGCTCGTCGCGGTGCACCACCTCCACCCCCTCGCGGCCGATCAGACAGCGCAGCTCCTCGCTGCCGTAGGCGCTGATGCCGCGGCCCAGCTCCCTGCCCTCGCCATTCACGAGGCGCACGGCCTCACGGGCGCCGAAGTCGCCTTCCACCGCCACCACGCCCACGGCCAGCAGCGAGGCACCGCGCTCGCAGAGGGCCCGTTCAGCGCCGCCATCCACCCGCACACTGCCCTTCGGCAGCAGGGCATGGGCAAGCCAGCCCTTGCGATCGCTGAGTGGCTGGGGCGATGGCTGAAACACCGTGCCCACCCGCTCGCCGGCCAGCAGCGCATCCAGCACGGCCGGATCGCGGCCATCGGCCAGGTGCACGCGGATGCCGCTGGAGGTGGCGATCCGGGCAGCCGCCAGCTTGGTGGTCATGCCGCCGGTGCCCCACTGGCCACCGCCGCTGGCCACGGCACTGAGGCGCTCCAGCTCGCCCAGATCACGCACCTCCTCGATCGGCCTGGCTTCCGCGTTGGTGCGCGGATCGCCGGAGTAGAGCCGGTCCACGTCGGTGAGCAGGATCAGCTCGTCGGCCCCCACGGCAGCGGCTACCAGGGCGGAGAGGGTGTCGTTGTCGCCGAAGCGCAGCTCGTCGGTGGCCAGGGTGTCATTCTCGTTGACAACCGGCACCACACCCCAGGCCAGCAGCTGCTCAAGGGTGCGGCAGGCGTTCTGGTAGCGGCGGCGGGAGGCCAGATCGCCGCGGGTGAGCAGCACCTGGGCCACCGCCAGACCGCGCACCGCGAATGCGTCCTGGTAGAGCGCCATCAGCCGGCCCTGGCCCACCGCGGCGGCGGCCTGCAGGGCCACCACCTCGCTGGGGCGCTGGGCCATCTCCAGCACCGAGCAGCCCAGGCCCACCGCTCCACTGGTGACCAGGGCGATGGCATCGCCGCGGCGGCGGGCCCGGTTGAGGCTGGCGGCCAGATCGGCGATCACGGCTGCTGTGGGCCGCTCCGCGCTACCCCGCAGCAGGCTGGTGCCCACCTTCACCACACGGCGGCGGGCCTGGCTCGAGGCCACGTTCGGCAGGGCAGTCATCAACTCAGGCCCGCCCCCACCCAGCTGGCCAACCGCAGCTCCAGCTTCTGCAGCCGGTCCCGTTGGCAGGGCCTGCCCTGGGGATCAATCGGCTTCACCAGCACCGTGAACAGTCCCAGGCGGTTGCCGGCGATCACGTCGGTGAAGAGCCGATCACCGATCAGGGCCACCTGTTGGGGCGGCATCGCCAGCTGGCTGAGCACCTTGCGCAGGGCGCTGCGACGCGGCTTGCCGGCGGAGGTGGTGAACGGCAGCTGGAGCTGCGCGGCCACCCGGCCGATGCGCTGGCGGGAGGGGTTGTTGCTGAGCAGATGAATCGGCAGCTGCTGTTTGGCCACCTCCAGCCAGCGCAGAGCGCTGTCCGGCAGCTCGGCCTGGCGGCGGGGCAGCAGGGTGCGGTCCACATCCAGCACCAGGGCGCCGATTCCCTGGTCGAGCAGATCCTGCAGCGGCAGTTCCGCCAGGGTGCGGTCCAGCAACCAGTTGGGCCTCAGCAGCTCCCGCAGCATCAGTCGATCGCCTCCCGTTCGTCGAGTTCAGCCTCGATGCGCGGCTGTACCCGCTCAAACTCCTCCCCTTCCACCAGCCTGGCCTCGGAGCCCTCCATGCGGGCCACCACGAAGAAGGGATCCAGGGGGATGTAGAGGCCATATTCCTGCTCATCCACCAGGAAGCTCACCAGCAACTCGTAGGTTTCCGAATCGTCGTCGGCGTCCTCGTCGTCGAGGTCTTCGGGCTCCGGTTCATCCAGCTCGCCGCTCACCGTGAGGGTCACGGCCGAGCGCACCAGGGTGAGGTCATGCTCCTGGAGCACCACATCGGCCACCGAAAGAATCGGTTCGGTGGCATCCACCGTGTCGATCAGCTCCGGATCGTCGTTGTCGCTGAGGCGAAACAGGCAGACCGGGGTGTCCACCGGCGTGAGCAGGGCGTAGTCGTGGCCATCGAGTGGGATGAGCTGCTCCAGAAAGCAGAGCAGCTGGCGCTCCTGGCCATCGCGCACCACCACGGTGGGCACATCACTGGGACCGCCGGAGTCGGCCGATGTGGATCCGGGAGAAGCCATTGCTGCAGGTCAGTTCACTTCAGGATGGTGCAACGCCGGCCGGTTGGCTGCTGCAGATGGTCGCAGCGGCCACCGGTTCGGGTCCCTCCAGCAGCCATTGTTCGAGCAGCAGGGCCGCCGCCGCGCTGTCGAGAGCACCGCTGCGATCGCCATGCAGGCCCCGGCTTTCCGCAGCTGCCCAGCTGCTGCTGTGCTCGTTGACCCAGGCCACCGGCAGACCAGTGGCGCTTGCCAGCTGTTCGCCGTAGCGACGGCAGTGGCGCGCCTGCGGCGTGGGCTGGCCGGATTGATCCAGGGGCAGTCCCACCACCAGGGCCTGCACTCGGCGCTGATTCAGCAGCGGCTTCAGGCGGGCCAGGTCGTTGCCAAACCGGCCTCGGGCCAGGGCCGGCAGCGGCGATACCGTGAGCCCGAGCGCGTCGCAGCCGGCCAGACCGATCCGGCGGCGGCCCACATCGATGGCCAGCACGGAGCGGGGCTGGGGGGGCTGGCGTCTGGCCACCGTCTCAGCGGGGCGTGAGTGGGGTGGGCAGGGGCTGGCGCCGCGGCTGCAGCTTGCCGAGCACGGCCTCCAGCTGGCGTGCCCCGAGTGCGCTGCTGGCGGGGTGTTCCTGGCGGTGCCACACGCTGCGGGCCATCAACACCCGCTCGCCCCGCGCTTCGGCACCGAGGCGCTGGAGCCACTGCAGCCTGGGTTTGTCCTGCACGTCGCTGCGCAGCCACAGGCCCCGTGGGGCGCCCTGGAGCTGCTGTTGCAGGCGATGCAGCAGCAGCTCCGTGCCACACCCCAGCAGGTGTGGCCAGCCCGGATGCACCGTGAGCTCCACGTCGTGGCCGCCGCCGGGGTGATCGCCCAGCCAGCGAATCGCCGCCACCGCCTGGTCGCGGCCTGGATCCACCAGCAGCCACCCCTTGCGCCCGCTCTGATCGAGCAGGTCTTCCACGCGGCGATCGAGCAACTGCCGCAGCAGGGCCGGGCAGGCCGCCTGTTCCAGCTGCCAGAGCAGCAGTGCGTTGCGGCGGCTGAGGGGCTGCAATTGCAGCTCACCGCCGTTGTTGGCGGCGGCTGGAACAGCTGGCGCAGCACCGCCTTCCTGACGCCAGCACCAGAGCTGGTCGGTGCGGAGGGGCTGGAAGCCCTGCTCCCGCAGCACTGCCAGGCGGTCGTTGTCGAGGGTGGCGGCGTTGGCGATCCAGCTGCTGGCACCGCGGGTCTGGTTGATGGCAGCCCGCACCAGGGTGCTGGCCAGGGGGCGGCGGTGCTCGCTGCAGGCCAGACGCAGATGCTGCAACTGCCAGCAGCTGCCGCTGCGGTTCAGCCGGCGGGTCACGATCAGGCCCTCCGGGCTGCTGCCCTGAAATGCCACCAGGACCTGGGGTGCGAGCGGTTTGTGGGCCGTGAGGGCCTGAAGGATCCGCTCAGGCAGTCCGAGCCAGACGGCCTGTTGCAACACCGGCTGCAGCGGCAGGAAAGCGGGGTCCCGCAACAGCGGCAGATGCCAGCCCGCCAGGGGTTCAAGCCGCCAGCTCGGAACCACGGGCTGGGGCGGAGCTGCCATCTGCGCTGATGCCATCTGCCGGGAGCCCGAGCTGCTGGGGAAGCTTTGGGTTGTGGTGATCCTATCGAGGATCGGGGTCTTGATCGGGCCGTCCCCGGCCTGTCATCGGGTTGTCATCGCGTTGCGGCGCCAGCTCCGGGCCGCACCAATACCAGGGGTGTGCGCTCATTGGCATTGCCTGCCGGGTTGGGGCGCAGGGCCCGTTGCAGCAGCTCCTGGTCGCAGCCTGGGTTGGCGGCCAGCACCTTCACCCGGCCCAGGTCGTTCACATCGACCACGGCCACATCCACGCCCAGGGCGGCGGCGGCATGGGCGCAGAAGGCCTCCGGCTGATCAGGACCCAGGACAATGGTCTGGTCGTAGGGCGGGGTTGTGCCGGTCACGTCGTCGATCAGTCGGGCCTGATCACCGGCCAGCCGGTAGAACCAGCCTTTCTGACCTACCAGCTTGAGGGCGGTGCCCACCAGCCAGGCCACCAGCACCCGTGCCGGACCCACCACATCGATCAGGGTCTGCAGGCCGCAGGCGGTGGCCAGGGAGCTGGTGGGGTGGAACGCCCGGCAAAGCAGACGGGCCAGACCACTGGGCTGCACGGTCTGGGGGTGGTGATAGCGGCCCTGCATCACCGCCAGGGGCGTTTCACCGATGGTGAGCACGTCGCCGCTGCGGAGCAGCGGACCGGCGTAGTGGCGCAGCACAGCTTCGGGGTCGTCGAGCACCCCCAGCAGATGGGTGCGCACCGGCAGCACGCTGCAGTTGTCGCCCGGCCGCCAGCTGGCCGTGGCCGACGACAGCACCTCGGGGCTGCTGAGGGGCACCAGGATCCCGTCGCGTTTCTGCAGCCGGCCGAAGGGGCCGTAGTTGACCCACAACACCTCCAGCCAGAGGGTGTCGATCAGCTGACGCAGATCGCTCGGGGTGGAGCCTGGCTGGCCGGAGATCCGGCTGGCGCCGGAGGGGAGGCTGATGCTGACCTCAAGCTGAGCCCGGGTGGCCTTTCGGCCCTTGACGATGTAAGCGGCCCAATAGCCGTCGGCTCGCGCTTCCTCATCGGGATGGCAGGCAATCACCCGACTGGTGATCGCCAGGCCGGACAGATCTCCCTGGCCCAACAACGTGGGCTTGAGGGTGATCTCCGGCACGAAGACTTCCATCTGCCGGTGTGGATTGGCGATCGTGATCTCGCCCCGCACGGTGATCCGCTCGGCAGACTGCTGCACCTCAAAGCTGCCCGGGCGCAGCCGCAGGGGCGAGGCCGGGCGAAGCCTGTGGCGCAGCTCCAGCCACAGCAGGGTGAGGCCCAGCAGCAGGGCCAGGACCAGAACGGTTTTGATCACGCAGAGCCAGGTCAATTGCGACGGGGCGCGAATCGCTGGAGAGTACGCGCACCAGGGGCCTTAGCGTCACGTGTATCGGCCAGTGGGTTCAGCAGATGCGCAAGACCTTCGTGCTCGACACCAATGTGCTGCTGCACGATCCGGCCGCGCTCACCCGCTTTGAAGACAACAACATCGTGATCCCGATCGAGGTGGTCGAGGAGATCGATCGCTTCAAGCGGGACCCGGCTGAAAAGGGCCGTAATGCCCGCCAGGTGTCGCGTCTTCTCGATGAGCTGCGCACCAAGGGGAATCTCGCCGATGGTGTGCCCAACGGCGATCAGGGCGGCACGCTCAAGATCGTGTTCTGCCGCACCGAAACCCTCAACCAGCTGCCGCCGGAGCTGAAGAGCGGCAACGGCGACAACAACATCCTGGCGGTGGCGCTGGAGGAGCAGCGGCTTGAGGCGGTGATGGGCAGCCAGCCGCCGGTGATCCTGGTCACCAAAGACACCAACCTGCGCATCAAGGCCGATGCGGTTGGTCTGATCGCCCAGGACTACACCAGCGATCGGGTGAGCATCGGCGATCTCTATCCCGGGTTCTGCGAGGCCTGGGTGGATGCCGATCAGATGGATCAGGTGAAGCAGCCACCGGGCCTGGCCGTGGACCAGCTCGAGCTGGAGCAGCCCCTGCAGGCCAATGAGGGCGTGACCCTGGTGGACCGGGCCCAGCCCGCCCACACCCTGCTGGCCCGTTTCAACGCCGCCACCGCCAGCCTGCAGCCGCTGCAGCGGGCGAACAAGGTGAAGCTCGGCCGCATCCAGGCCCGCAACCGGGAGCAGACGTTCGCGCTCGATCTGCTGCTCGACCCCGACATCCAGCTGATCACCCTGGTGGGCAAGGCAGGCACGGGCAAGACCCTGCTGGCGCTCGCTGCCGGCCTCAACCAGGTGGCCGATGAGCGGCTCTACGAGCGGCTGCTGGTGACCCGGCCGGTGATCTCCCTGGGCAAGGAGATCGGCTTTCTGCCCGGTGATCTGGAGGAGAAGATGGGCCCCTGGATGCAGCCGATCATCGACAACCTCGACTACCTCCTGGGAGGGGACGAGCAGCGCGGTGGCAGTTCAGGTGGCAGTTCAGGCGCCAGTGCCCATGGCGTTCGACCCGGAGGCCATCGCCCGCGCAGCAACTGGGCCGATCTCAAGGGCATGGGCCTGCTGGAGGTGGAGGCGATCAGTTACATCCGCGGCCGCTCGATCCCGCGGCAATACATGGTGGTGGATGAGGCCCAGAACCTCACTCCCCATGAGGTGAAGACGATCGTGACCCGGGTGGGCGAGGGCACCAAGATCGTGCTCACCGGTGACCCCTACCAGATCGACAATCCCTACGTGGACGCTGAGAGCAACGGCCTTACCTGGCTGGTGGAGCGCTTCAAGGGCCAGGTCCTGGCGGGGCATGTCACGCTGCAGCGGGGTGAGCGCAGCCAGCTGGCCGAGCTGGCGGCGAATCTGCTGTGATCAGCAGTCGAGGCAGGAGCGGCGCTCGGTGTCGCTGATATCGCCGCGCTCACGCTGCCATTGGCGGCGGCGCAGGTGCTCATAGGCCTGGCAGAACTCCTCGCCCAGGCCCTCGCGCAAGGTCGTGTCGGCGGCGAAGGCGTCGAGGGCTTCACCCAGGTCGGCGGGCAGCCGCCGGCACTGGTCTGCAGCGAGGGGGTTGGCGTAGTTGTCGTTGTCGCAGCGGGGGCCGGGGTCGAGCTGCCGCGTGATGCCGTCGAGGCCCGCCGCCAGGATCGCCGCCTGCAGCAGGTAGGGGTGGGCGGCGCCGTCGGGTAGGCGCAGTTCCAGGCGTTGGTTGTCGGGGATGCGCACCATGTGGGTGCGGTTGTTGCCCGTGTAGCTGATGCCGCCCGGGCTCCAGGTGGCGCCAGACGTGGTGGGTGGCGCCGCCAGGCGCCGGTAGCTGTTCACCGTTGGGTTGGTGATGGCGCACAGGCCCGGGGCGTGTTCGATCAACCCCCCCACAAACTGATAGGCCAGGGCGGAGAGCCCCAGCTCGCCGGCCGGGTCGGCGAAGAGGTTGCGGGCCGCCGCCGCCGTGCCTGTCGCATCCCAGAGGGAGAGGTGGGTGTGGCAGCCGTTGCCGGTGAGGGCGGCGAACGGTTTGGCCATGAAGCTGGCGCGCAGCCCCTGCTGCTCGGCCATCGCTTTCACCATCACCTTGAAGAAGGCGTGGCGATCGGCGGTGGTGAGGGCATCGGCGAAGGTCCAGTTGATCTCGAACTGGCCGTTGGCGTCTTCGTGATCGGCCTGGTAGGGCCCCCAGCCCAGCTGTTCCATCGCCGTGAGCAACGGCCCGATCAGCCCGAAGCGGCGCATCAAAGCCAGCTGGTCGTAGCAGGGCTTCTCCTGGTGGTCGGCCGGATCGGCGATCGCCGCGCCATCCGGGCTGAGCAGGAAGAATTCCGCTTCCACGCCGCTGCGCAGCTCAAAGCCGAGGGCGGCGGCCCGCTGTTGCTGGAGGCGCAGCAGCCGGCGCGGGCACTGGGCCATGGGTTCACCGTTGAGGGTGAGCTCGGCCGCCATCCAGCCCACGCCGCTCTGCCAGGGCAGGCCCGTGAGGCTGGCCGGATCGGGCACGGCCAGCACGTCGCCATCGGCCGGGGAGAGATCCAGCCAGGCGGCAAAGCCCGCGAAGCCCGCCCCGTCCTCAGCCATGCCCGCCATGGCGGAGGCGGGCACCAGCTTGGCCCGCTGGATGCCGAACAGGTCGGTGAACGAGACCAGCACGAACTGGAGCTGGAGCTCCTGGAGCCGTTGGCTGAGATCAGACATGGGGCGGTTGCTGGAGGAGGAGGTCGACGATTGAGCGGAGCCGCTGCTGCTCCGGCGGGCTGCTGTGGGGGTTGCCGGCGCGGTGCCCAAGCACCGACTCGATCCGCTGAAAGCTGGCGCCGGGGATGGCGGCCGCTTCGGCGGCCAGGTCGTCGGGGGTGAAGTACAGGTCGTGGCTGCCGGCCACCACGGCGGTGCGGGCCCGGATGCTCCCGAGAACGGCGGCCAGTTCACGGCCCGGCGCCACGTCGTGGGCCAGCCAGGTGTCGAGCATGGCAATCAGGTCGCGCGGGTCGTGGCGGCGGTAGTGGGGCAGCCACTGCTGCTCCACGTGCTGCTCGATCGGCTCGCTGATCGTGCGGAAGAAGGGCTGGCTGGCGGCCCAGCTGGCGTAGATCAGTGCGTAGGTGCGCAGGCCCTGCTCGGGGTCGGCGTCGAAGCCGCTGCCGGTCCAGTGGCGGTCGGCTGTGAGGGCCTGGCGCAGGCTCAGGCAGAACAGGCGGTTGTGGGGGGAGGTGCGGGCCGTGCCGCACACGCAGCAGATCCGCTCCACCCGCTCCGGGTGATCCACCGCCCACTGGTAGGCCTGCTGGGCCCCCATCGACCAGCCGTAGATCAGGGGAATCCGCTCCACCCCGAACACGTCGTGCAGCAGCTGGCGCTGGGCGGCGACGTTGTCGCGGTGCTGCACCACCCAGCCCTGCTCTGCCAGACCCATGGCGCTGTTGCTCGGGCTGCTGGAGGCGCCGTTGCCGAACTGGCCGGCGATCACGATGCTCCAGCGCCCGGGGTCGAGCACGGGGCCGGCCAGCCAGGCCAGGTCCTCGGGCCGGGCGCCGTAGGAGGTGGGCACCAGGATCAGGTTGCTGCGGTCGGCATTCAGCTCTCCGATCTGCAGGCCCTGGATGCGGGCCGCCGGGATGGTGTGGCCGCAGTGCAGCGGCCAGTCGCCGAGGGGATGATCCAGGCAGCGGGCGGCGGGGATGACGGGCGCCGGCATCGGCGCGCTCATGCCGGCTGAGGCTGGGAGGAGGGCAGGGCCAGGGCCGGCAGGTTGGCCAACAGCTGGCGGTGCACGGCCATGTAGCCCCGATCGATGTGCTCCAGGTGGGGGGCGATGTGCCGGTGGGCCGCCGGCAGGGCATGGAACGGGATCGAGGCGAAGAGGTGGTGCTCGGCGTGGAACGACATGTTCCACATCAGCCAGCGGACCGGCCAGAGCGTGAGGGTGGTGCGGGTGTTGGTGGTGCCATCGGTGGTGAAGCTGCAGCCGCTGTGCTCGGCCAGCAGCACGACGCGCAGGAAGGGCTGGCCCAACGCCAGCGGCAGCAGCCAAAACCAGAACAGAAAGCCGTTGGCCCCGATCAGCGACACCGCCGCCAGGGCGAGGTAGACCCCCACCTGCAGCCAGGCCGAGCGGCGCACGGCGGGGATCACATCGGCGCTGAGGTACGGCACCGCCGAAAGATCACCCCAGAGCAGCCGGGTGAAGCTGGCGACCTTGCCGCTCCACCAGTGCCAGCCGCTGATCTCCAGCAGGTAGGCCGTCAGGTTGGTGGGCACCGGGTCGTCGAGCTCCGGATCCAGACCCGGCTGGTGGGTGTAGCGGTGGTGCCACTGGTGGTAGCGGCGGTAGGCGGTGGCGTTGTAGAAGCTGAGCAGCCCCAGCAGCCAGGCGGCGCCATCGTTGAGCGCCCGGCTCCGGAAGGCGGTGCGGTGGCTGCATTCGTGCAGTCCGGCGAAGCAGGTGGCCAGGCCCACCCCGCACAGCAACAAGCCCGTGAGGCGCAGGGCCAGCGGCCAGTCCTGCTGCCCCCAGGCCAGCCCGCCGACGCCGATGGTGAGCAGGTGGCTGCCCAGGCGGATCCAGGCAGGACCATCACGCAGCTGGTTGAGGGCCGCCAGCTCGGCGCGGGGGATCAGGGCGGACCGCGCCGAGCTGGCGGCGGTGGCGGCAGGAGCGTCCAAGAACGGGGGCCACAGAGCTGGCGCCATCTCACCAGCTGCCCCCGCCTTGTTTCGGTAGGCGATGCGACCATCAACTGCATCGCACATGCACCAGATGGGCTTGCGGCGCTTGTCTCTGCCTAGATTGCGAGCCGTCTGCGCCTGCCGTTGATGGTGTCTGGCGATCCGCGAGCTGACTCCCTGTCAGGCCGTCTTGATGGGCCTGGCCCTAGTGGATCCCTGGGCGGGGATGCCCGTCGGGCTGCGCTGGTGGAGTCGCTGCGCAGCCGCTACCGCAGCGCCGAGGAGCGCAGCGACGCGGATGCCAAGCGGGCGTTGTTCAAGGAGGCCGTCTACCTGGGGATCCAGCCCGACGAGTTCACCCTCGAGGGCTGATTTTGCCCCCTCCCGACTGCGGATCCAGGCCTCTGCTGCTGTTCAGCCTCTGGGGATTTGAGGGCAACCTGGACGCGGCCTGCGCCACCGCCGTCCGGCAGGGTTTTGATGGCCTGGAGGTGAATCTGCGGCACCCTGCCCTGGCGTGCCAGGTGCCGCAGGCTGTGAGCCAGCAACTGGCGGCGGCTGGCCTGCTCTTGGTGCTGGAACTGTTCACCGGTGGGGATTACGTGCCCGATCTGGGCTGCACGCCGGAGGGGCACCTGCAGGAGCTTGAGGAGCAGCTGGCCCAGGTGTCGGCGCTGATGCCCCTGCGGGTGAGCGTGCTCACCGGCAGTGACAGCTGGCCCTGGCCCGTGCAGGAGGCCTTCTGGAGCCGGGCCCTGGGTCTGGCGGAGGCCTGCGGGCTGCCGGTGAGCTTCGAGACCCATCGCTCCCGCAGCTTCTACAGCCCATGGCTGCTGCAGCCTTACCTGGACGCCTTCCCCGGTCTGCGCCTCACTGCCGATCTCAGCCACTGGTGCGCCGTGGCTGAGCGGTTGATGACTCCGGAGCTGGAGCCCGTGCGCGCGATGGCAGCCCGGGTTGACCACATTCACGCCCGGGTCGGCCATGCCCAGGGCCCCTCGGTGGGCCACCCGTTCGCGCCGGAGTGGGGGGAGGCGCTGGAGGCCCACCGGCGCTGTTGGCAGCTGTTTGCCCGGGAGCGCTCCAGCGCCAACCAGGGCCCCTTCACCATCACCCCTGAGTTCGGGCCTGACGGCTACCTGCCCCAGCTGCCCTTCACCCGTCAGCCGGTCGCTGACCTGCTTGCAATCAACACGGCGATGGCGACCTGGCTGCGCAGCCAGGTCGCCTGGTAACGCTATCGGTGCCCTCCTGGAGTGGCTGCCAGTGATCCAGCTCAAGCAGGCGACGGTAGAGCGCCTGCCACTGGAGGATGCGCTGCTCCAGGCGGTGGGCCGGACCAGGCCTCAGGCCACTTGCGTAGCCCCGCTGGGCCGATTCCACCAGGCGGCGGTCTTCCTCAAGGAAGCGCTGCATCTCGGCCATCCAGCCCGTGGCCGTTTCCGCTGCCGCCGGGGGCCCGAACAGCCACACGTCCATCGTGCAGTGGTCCGGGTCGGTGGCGGGCACAAAACTGATCAGGGCCAGCCGCCGGTCGGGCCAGAGCAGCAGATGGGTCCAGGGGGCCAGGCCGAAGGTGAAGAAGGTGCCGGTGGGTTCGTTCTGCTTGCTGGAGGGAATCGGAGTGGCCAGCAGGGTGCCGTGGGG
>JBILDP010000032.1:0-15413 GCA_044352535.1 Prochlorococcaceae cyanobacterium | reverse complement strand
CAGCCGGCCCCACGGGCTTCACCCCTGGCCCTGGCGGGGCAGTTCCCCGGGCTTCACGTTCAGGGTCTGGCGCTGCTCCCCACGGCGCACCACCAGCACCAGGCTCTGGCCCACCTGGGCCTGGTCCACCGCCAGTTGCACATCGGCCGGGCTCTTCATGGCCTTGTCGCCCACCTGCTCGATCAGATCGCAGGGCCGCAAGCCACCCTTGGCCGCCGGGCTGCCGTTCATCACGTCCACCACCACCACGCCATTCACCTCGGGCAGACGGCAGTCGTTGGTGGTGGCGTTGATCTCCCGTGCCAGCTGGGGGGTGAGGGTCTGCAGGCGCACACCGATGTAGGGGTGGCTGGCGTAGCCCCGCTCCAGGATCTGGGTGGCGATCTGGCGGGCCAGGTTGATCGGCACCGCAAAGCTCAGGCCGGCGCCGGGAGCCTGGCGGATGGCGGTGTTGATGCCGATCACCTGGCCGCGGTCGTTGATCAGGGGGCCGCCGCTGTTGCCTGGGTTCACGGCCGCATCGGTCTGGATGTAGGGCACCCGCTGGCCCTCGCCCACGGCATTGGTGCGCTGGATGGCGCTGATGATCCCGGCGGTCACTGTGTTGTCGAGGCCGAAGGGATTGCCGATAGCGATCGCCCACTCACCCGGCCGCAGCTTGCTGGAATCGCCCAGGGGGGCCACCGGCAGCCCTGTGGCCACCACCTTCACCACGGCCACGTCGGTGAAGCGGTCGCCGCCCAGCACCTTGCCGCTGTAGCTGCGGCCATCGGGCAGGGTCACCGTCACTTCACTGGCCCCGTCCACCACGTGGGCATTGGTGAGCACCACTCCGTCGGAGCGGGTGATGAATCCGGAGCCCTGGCCCTGCTGTTGCTGAACCGAGGGTCCGCCGCCGAACAGCCCGCCCATCGGGTTGATCACCCGGCGGGTGGTGTCGATCCGCACCACGGCCGGCCCCACCTTGGCCACCGCATCCACGATCAGGTTGTTGCCCGGCTGGAGAGGCGGCGCGGGCATGGCATCGCTCACCCGCGCCTGACCGCTCCCCTGCCGGGGCATGGTGGGCAGGCCGGGGATACCGGAGCTACAGGCGCCGAGCAGCAGCACCAGTGGGGCCAGGAGCGCAACGCGACAGCACAGCTGACGGCGGGGCATGGGCGGAGGTGGCCAGGTCGTGATCCGCTTCATTAAAGACGGACGCGGCCAGGGGCACTGCCTAGATTCGCGAATTCCGAGGTGGTTTGTCGGTGCCGCAACCGGTGCAAGCAGCACGGGATGGTGAAGCTGCGCCAAGGGGTGAGCAGCTGTGGCACCAGATCCAGCAGGCGCTGCAGGCCAACCTCAGCAAGCCCACCTTTGAAACGTGGATCCGGCCGGCACGCTGCCACTCCTTTGATGGCCAGCTGCTGATCCTTGAGGCCCCCAACAGCTTCGCCTGCGGCTGGTTGCTCAAGCACTACCTGGGCACGATCACGACCATCGCCACCGAGATCGCCGGCCGCGGCCTGCAGGTGCAGATCCAGGCCAGCGACCGCGATGGCGCCGCAGCGGCCCTCGGGGGAGAGGGGCTGGCCGGGGCCGCTCTCGCCGCTGCCGCAACTGGCGGTGGGGCAACGCCGGACGCGGCCGGGATGGCCGCCGCAGCGGGCGGTGCTGGCGGTGGCGCGGAACCGCGCAGGCGGGTGCTGCCGTCGCTCAACCCTCGCTACGTGTTCAACCGCTTCGTGGTGGGCCCCAACAGCCGCATGGCCCATGCCGCGGCGCTCGCGGTGGCGGAGGCCCCTGGCCGGGAGTTCAATCCCCTGTTCATCTGCGGCGGCGTGGGTCTGGGCAAGACCCATCTGATGCAGGCGATCGGCCACTACCGGCTGGAGATCAATCCCGACGCCAAGGTGTTCTATGTGAGCACCGAGACCTTCACTAACGACCTGATTCAGGCGATCCGCAAGGACAGCATGCAGGCGTTCCGCGATCGCTACCGGGCTGCCGATCTGATCCTGGTCGACGACATTCAGTTCATCGAGGGTAAGGAATACACCCAGGAGGAGTTCTTCCACACCTTCAACGCCCTGCACGAGGCCGGGCGCCAGATCGTGATCGCCTCCGACCGGCCGCCATCGCAGATTCCGCGCCTGCAGGAGCGCCTGATCTCGCGCTTCTCGATGGGCCTGATCGCCGACATTCAGGCGCCGGATTTGGAAACCCGCATGGCGATCCTGCACAAGAAGGCCGAGCAGGAGCAGATGAGCCTGCCGCGGGATCTGATCCAGTTCATCGCCGGCCGGTTCACCTCCAACATCCGTGAGCTGGAGGGTGCGCTCACCCGTGCCGTGGCCTTCGCTTCGATCACCGGGCTGCCGATGACGGTGGAGTCGGTGGCGCCGATGCTCGACCCAGGCGGCGGCGATGTGGAGGTGAAACCGGATCTGGTGCTCGAGAAGGTGGCCGAGGTGTTTGCCGTGGGCGTCGACGACATGCGTAGCGCCAGCCGCAAGCGGGCCGTGAGCCAGGCCCGCCAGGTGGGCATGTACCTGATGCGTCAGAGCACCAACCTGTCGTTGCCGCGCATCGGTGAGGTGTTCGGTGGCAAGGATCACTCCACCGTGATGTATGCGGTGGAGCAGATCGAGAAAAAGCTCAACGTGGATCCTGCCCTTTCGCGTCAGGTGCAGCAGGTGCGCGATCTGCTGCAGATCGATTCCCGTCGTCGCAA
Source organism: Prochlorococcaceae cyanobacterium (assembly GCA_044352535.1). Classification (GTDB taxonomy): domain Bacteria; phylum Cyanobacteriota; class Cyanobacteriia; order PCC-6307; family Cyanobiaceae; genus NIES-981. The sequence continues at coordinate 12,697 of JBILDP010000032.1, read as the reverse complement.
GCGCTGATCGGGCCCAGCAGCTACTAGCACTCAGCCGGTGATCGGCTGGCTGGGATCCAGGCCCTCCACTTCGCCCTGAAACACCCTGCTGGCGGTGATGTCGTCGGCCTCGATCGTCATCAGGTCGAGCTTGGTGAGGGCCGTGCCCATGCGCCCGAACAGGCGGTTGGCCTGGCGCATCCGGGCCCGGTCGATGGCGTTGCGGATCGAGCGGGCGTTGGCGAAGAAGGGCAGCTGCATGCGCCGCTGGATGTAGTCGGCGAAGGCCGCCCGGGCTTCCTCGCTGAAGCGGTAGTTCTCCTGGGCCAGGATCAGCTGGGCGATGGTGCGCAACTCGCTGGCGGTGTAGTCGGGAAAGTCGATGTGGTTGGCCACCCGCGAAGAGAGGCCGGGATTGCTCTGGTAGAACACATCCATTCGGTCTTTGTAGCCCGCGAAGATCACCACCAGATCGTCGCGGTTGTTCTCCATCACCTGCAGCAGGATCTCGATCGCCTCGGCGCCGTAGTCGCGTTCGTTTTCCGGGCGGTAGAGGTAGTAGGCCTCATCGATGAACAGCACCCCGCCCATCGCCTTCTTCAGCATCTCGCGGGTCTTGGGGGCCGTGTGACCGATGTACTGCCCCACCAGGTCATCGCGGGTGGCGGTCACCACATGGCCCTTGCGCACGTAGCCGAGCCGGTGCAGGATCCGGCTCATCCGTTCAGCCACGGTGGTCTTGCCGGTGCCGGGGCGCCCGGTGAACGACATGTGCAGTGAGGGGGGCGCCGTGTCCAGCCCCACCTGCTGGCGCGCCCGGTTCACCACCAGCAGCGCTGCGATCTCGCGGATGCGGGCCTTCACCGGCCGCAGGCCGATCAGTTCGCGGTCGAGCTCCTCGAGAATCTCCTGCACCCCGGCCCCTTCATAGGCGGCCTGAAGATCCACGCTCTGGCTGTCGCCACCCACGGCAGGATCGGTCGGGGTGCTGAAGGACACCATCAGATCAGGCCATCAATGGCGGCTGCGAAGTCGTGTTCGGCCTCACCGATCGGTTGGTCCTCGCCCTCGGCCCGCAGGGTGAGGTTCACGTAGGTGCGGCCGAAACTGATGTCGAGGAAGCGCTGCTCCTGCTCGCAAAAGTCGTTGAGCCGCTCAAGGAAATCGCGGGTGCCGGCGTAGTCATCAAACTCGATCCGGCGTTCGAGCCGATCGGCCTGTTCGGGCTTGGGACGCGGTGTCCAGGGCTGATCCATGACTTGACGCTACGACCCGACAGTCGGCTGGGCGGGGAGGCAGTCGGTGCGGCCGCGTGCCAGCCGGGCCGCCCAGGCGCCGGCGTAGGCCCGGTTGGCGGCCTGCTGCTGCGGGTCTGGGGTGTCGAGGGGATGGGGCATGGTGCCGTTGATGGCCGCGTTGGTGACGCAGAACATCGATTTCTGGAAGCTGCTGCAGATCTTGACGCGCACGTCGCCCTCTCCCCTGGTGCGCTGGCGATACACGTCGTGGAGCCGCTCGGGCAGGTGACGGAACATGTCCTGCATCAGCAGGCTCGGCGGAATGCCGGCCCCCATGGTGGGCAGGGGGTCGGCATAGAGGGCGCCGTAGGCGAACTGGGCCTGGTCGGGGGAGATCTGCTGCGCCTGGGCGTTGAAGCTCACGGTGCCCAGGAATGGCATGCCGCGCAGGAACACCGCCTCGACGTAGGGCACCGCCACGTCGACCAGGAAGGTGAGGCCGGCCTCCGGTGGCAACACCCAGCAGTGCTCGCCGTGGATCGTGACCCCGTAGGTGATCGGGTTGGCGGCCGCGGTCACCAGTCCGTTCTTGATGAACCCCACCACCTGGGGGATGCTGCCCACGCGCCCGTCGCGCTCGGCTGCGGCCAGATCGAGAAACAGATCACTCATCACCCGCCAGAACTGGCCCAGGGCATGGGTGGTGGCGGCGTTGCGGATCAGTTCCGGCAGGAAGCCTGGGAACAGGGGGTTGAGCAGGGCCAGCAGGGGATCGCGCCGGCGTTTGCGGGCAATGATTGCGGCGCAGTTGGCGGCGAAGGCCTTGGAATCGAGGTAGGCATCGAGGCCGCCGGTGCCATGCCAGAGCATCGCTTTCATGCAGTACTCGGCGTACTCGAAGTTGATGCGGTCGTGGTTGAGATGGCGCCAGATCTTGGCGGGATTCAGATCGCCATCGAGGTATTTGAAAACCGGGAATGGATTCAGGAACTGCTGTTCCGCCTGGTAGATGAGGTTGATGCTGTAAGCGTCGAGCACCTCGCCATAGCTCTTCAGCACGTCGACCACCTCCAGCAGGTGGTTGGCCGTGTCGGCCAGCAGGGTTTCACCGGCCAGCAACCGGCGCTGCAGTTCCTCAGCCGTGGGCATGCCACCGGAACGGGTGAGCTCGGCGGGGATCACCGGCATCAGCCCAGCCCTCCTGCCATGGGTGTGGTCGCGGCGATGGCGGCCTGGCTCAGGGCCGTGAGGCTGAGCTCACTGAGATGGCCGAGCACGGCAGGTACCAGGCCGATCGCCACCACCGCCACGGCCAGGGCCAGGGCGGGGAGGGATTCGCGCGGCGCCACCGGGGCCAGCTGGATATCGAGCCGGCTCTGTTCCAGGGGATTGGTGGGGGGCGTGATCGCGAGCCTGCCGAAGAAGGCTCGGTTCACCAGCAGCAGGAAGTACACGGCGGTGAGGCCTGAGCCCACCAGGCAGAGCAGGGTGGCCAGGGGGTAGCTCTCGATGCTGCCGCGATAGAGCAGGAATTCGGAGATGAAGCCGCCCATGCCGGGCAGTCCGGCGCTGGCCATCACCCCCAGGATCATCAGGGTGCCGGTGAGGGGCAGGCCGCGCTCGGGGTTGAGCAGGCCGCGCAGCACGTCCAGGTCGCGGGTACCGGTCTTGCGGTAGACCGTGCCAACCAGCAGGAAGAGCAGGGCCGAGATCAGCCCGTGACTCACCATCTGGAATTCCGCCCCCAGTAGGGCCACGGGGGTGGCTGCGGCGCCCGCCAGCAGGATCGTGCCCATGTGTCCCACCGAGCTGTAGGCCACCATCCGCTTCATGTCGCGCTGGGCGATCGCCGCCAGGGATCCGTAGAGCACGGAGATCGCCGCCCAGAGGGCCAGCCACGGAGCCAGCAGCGCCCAGGCCTCTGGAAACAGCCCAAGACCGAAGCGCAGCAGGCCGTAGGTCCCCAGCTTGAGCAGCACTCCGGCCAGCAGCACCGACACCGGCGTGGAGGCCTGGGTGTGGGCATCGGGAAGCCAGGTGTGGAACGGCACCAGGGGCATCTTGATCCCGAAGCCCACCAGCAGCGCCCCGAGCAGCACCAGTTGGCTGCCCATGGCCAGCCGCTCCGTGGTGACGGGCGTGAGGCTGAAATCCACTTGCCCGGTGAACAGGGCCAGTCCCAGGAATGCCCCCAGGATCAGCATCCCGGAGATCGCGGTGAAGATCAGAAACTTGGTGGCCGCATAGGCCCGCTTGGCTCCGCCCCAGATCGAGATCAGCAGCCAGAGTGGGATCAGCTCCAGCTCGTAGAAGAGGAAGAACAGCAGCAGGTTGTTGGCCAGGAAGGCGCCGTTCACCGCTGCACTGATCAGCAGCAGCATGGCGAAGTAGATCCGCGGCCGCTTGCTGAAATCCCTGGTGCACACGGCAGCTACCAGGGTGAGGGCGCCGTTGATCAGCACCAACGGCAGTGACAGGCCATCCACCCCAAGGCTGTAGTCGAGGCCGATTCCGGGCAGCCAGCTGTGCTGTTCCCGGAGCTGCAGGGCGGTGTCAGCCGGATCGAATACCAGCAGCAGCAGCAGGCTGAGCAGCAGCTGAAGCGCCAGGACGGCAATGGAGATGGTGCGCAGCCGCTGCGGACTGGGCTGACCCGGCCACACCAGCAGGGCACCGCTGCCGAGCAGGGGCACCGCCAGCAGCAGCGACAGCAGGGGCAGGGTGTGCAGCATGTCCATCAGGCCAGCCCTCCGGCGATCCAGCCCAGGGCACTGAGCAGCAGCACGATCGCCACAATCACAGTGAGCACGTAGGACTGGAGCTGACCGCTGACGCTCAGCTTCAGGTTTTCGGCGCTTTGCAGCGACAGGCTGCCGATGCCGTTCACGAGGCCGTTCACCACCCGCTGGTCCACGGCGTTGGTGAGTCGGGCCAGACCCGCCACCAGCGCCACGATCGTGGCCCGGTAGATGCGCTCGGTGTAGAAGTCAAACGCCAGCAGGTCCTGAATGGTGCGCAGGGGCTTCTGGATCGCCCGCGACCAGAATTGATCCAGGCGCACCACCGCCCCGATGGCGACGCCGACAGCGCCGGAGATGAGTACGGCCGCGAACACCGGCAGGGGGAAGGAGCCGATCCCCGGCACCGGATCGATCCGCTGCATCAGCAGGGGGGTGATCAGCACCAGCACCGTGAGGCTGACCATTGGCAGGGCCATCAGCCAGTTCACCTCGGGGGCGCGCCGGGTCTTGGGCAGCACCGGACCCAGGAACAGGGAGCGGAACACCCGGGTGAGATTGAGAGCAGTGAGCAGGTTGGTGAGCAGCAGCACGCCGGCCAGCACGGGCGATGTGCCCCAGAAGGCCTGCACCGCCAGGCCATACCACCAGAAGCAGCCCAGGGGTAGCAGGCCCACCAGGCCGGCGGCGGCCACCAGATAGGCCACCACGGTGGCGGGCATGCGGGTGCCCAGCCCCCCAAGTTCAGTGAGGTCCTGGCAGGTGGTGGTGGCGATGATGCTGCCCACGCTCATGAACAGCAGGGCCTTGGCCAGGCCGTGGGCGAGCAGCAGCAGCAGGGCCAGTCCGGGCTGCTGGAGGGCGATGGCGATGAACACCAACCCCAGGTAGGAGGTGGTGGAGTAGGAGAAGGCCCGCTTCAGGTCGACCTGGGCCAGGGCCACCAGGGCGCCGGCCACGGCGCTGATTGTGCCCACCACCAGCAGCACGTTGATCGCGATCGGCGAGAGGGTGAGCAGGGGCATCAGCTTCAGCAGCACCAGCGCGCCCGCCGTAACCACCACCGAGTTGCGCAGGATCGAGGCGGGGTTGGGACCCTCCATCGCCTCATCCAGCCATAGGTGCATGGGGAACTGGGCGCATTTGCCCATCGGCCCGGCGATCAGGCCAAGCCCCACCAGGGTGGCGGCCAGGGGGCTGATGGCGCCGCTGGCCTTGGCGTCAGCAGCCCACTGGTAGAGGTCGGTGAATTCCATCGAGCCGGCCCAGGCCGAGAGCGCCACCACGCTCATCAGCAGCAGCACATCCCCCACCCGCTTGGTGAGGAAGGCGTCGCGGGCCGCCGTGACTACTAGCGGCTGGGCATACCAGAAGCCCACCAGCAGATAGGTGGAGAGGGTGAGCATCTCCAGCAGGAAATAGCTCATGAACAGGTTGCTGCTGAGCACCACCCCCACCAGGGCTCCCTCGAAGAAACCCACCAGGGCATAGAACCGGGCCAGTGCCCACTCCTTGTCGAGGTAGCCGAGCGCGAATGCCTGCGCCGCCAGGCTGAGCAGGGTCACCATCTCCATCGCTGCCAGGTTGGTGAGCGACAGGTCGAAGCCGATGCTCAGGTGGAGATCCGCGGCCTGGAACCAGGCAAAGCTGAGGTGCTGGGGGCCAAGCTCCCACACCTGCCGGAGCACCAGCGAGCCGTGCAGCACGGCCATCAGGGTGGCCAGCAGGTTGAGATAGGCGGCCGGGCGCTGGCCGTTGCGACGCACCCAGCCACTGGCCCAGGGCAACGACAGCACCATGCCGCAGAAGCCGTAGAGCGGGAGCAGCCAGGCCAGCTGGATCGGCAGGGGGAGGGAGTCGGCCAAGGGGAGTGCGGGTGGTCGGCTCTGGGCTGGGGGAGCGGTGCCGGAATCTAGGCGCTGCAGGCTTCAGGCTTGAGGCCTCAACCGACGCCGGAAGCAGGACCGGCTTCAGAAGGTGGCCCGATCGAAGCGGTCGCTGAAGCCGGCCAGGCTGCGCATCCACACAGAAAGGTCTTCGGCGTGGTGTTGCTCGTCGAGCCAGAGCTCTCGGAAGAAAGCCTCGTTGCCGCTGTCACCGATCAGCAGACAGAAGCGCACCGCCTCGGCGTAGTGGTTGACCAGGTCGCCCTCGAGGGCGGCATTGAGACGCAGCAGACCGGCCAGGTCGGGGGCATGGCCCACGGGCCGCAACTGGGAGGCCGATGGCGCCACGCCGAGGGCAAGCATGCGCTGCACGATCTTCTCGGCATGCTGCATTTCTTCCACCGTTTCCTGGCGGAAGCGCTGGGCAGCCTCCTGATCACCCCAGAGCTCCACGAGGGAGGCCTGGGTCATGTACTGCTGCACAGCTGAGAGCTCAAGGCTCAGGGCGCGACCGAGATAGCCCAGGACGCGCGGATGAACGGCGCCCATCACCATCAGAGCCGACGGGTGGTGGCGGTGCCGCGCAGGGCTGGCTCCACCTCACTGTGGGGGCGGGCAATGATGTGGGCAGCCACGAGGCCGTCGCCCACGCGCTCACAGGCATCGGCGCCAGCGCGCACAGCGGCGTTCACGGCGCCGGTTTCGCCGCGCACCATCACGGTGACGTAGCCGCCACCCACGAATTCGCGGGCAATCATGGTGACCTCGGCCGCCTTGGTCATGGCGTCGGCCGCCTCGATTGCGGGCACGAGACCACGGGTTTCGATCATGCCGAGGGCGATGCCGTGGGGAGCTGAGGCCATGGGGGAATTGGAGGCGGAGGAGGACGAGGGGGGCTTGGTGCTGCCGGCACCACGGCCGCTGGCGGCATCGCCACGGGCCGAGGTGCCGCGGGAGGCGGAACTGCGGGCGGTGGTGCCGCGGGCCGGTGTGCTCCGGGCAGGAGCTGACCGGGCTGGGGCCGAGCGCGACATGCTGCGGCGGGTCGCAGGTTTGCTGGCCGGAGCCGGCTTGCTGCTGCTGCTGCTGGCTGCGGCAGGGAGAGCCTTGGCTGCCGCAGCGGGTGCCGGGCTGCTGCTGGCCGCTGCAGCCGGCGTGGCTGGGGTGGCTGCAGGCACTGCTGCGGCGGGTCCGCTGGCGGCTGCACTGCTGCTGGCGGTGGCCGCCGGGGCGGCCTTGGCGGCAGCCGCCGGGGCGGCTTTGGCGGCAGGGCGGGGGGTTGGGGTGGCCATGGGGTGAGGGTGGGGGGTAACGACGGATGGGATGGCTGGCCTCAGCCGTCGGGTTCCCAGAAGTCGATGATTCCTCCGATGGTGAGATCGGTATAGGCGTCGGGATCACCGCAGGCGAAGCGGGCGGCGGAGCCCGAAGCGGTGAACACCCAGTTGCCCGGGGAGGCGCCCACCGGATCCACCGCCACATTGAGCTTGCCTTTGCTGGTGCGCAGGATGCGCAGATTCCAGTGCTTCAGCCCCCCCACGCGCTGGGTGCAAACCAGGGAGCCGGTGACCTGCATGATTTCCATTACTTGGTGCCTCCACTGCCTGAGCCACCGCTGCTGGGGGCCTGTTTGCCGGCATCGGGGTCCCAGTGGTCGATGATCCCCACGATCGTGAGATCGCTGGGATACGACTTGCTGCCGGCGGCCTCGCGGGCAGCGGAGCTGCCCACGCAGATCACCCAGTCGCCAGGCACGCAGCCCACCGCATCGACAGCCACCTTCTGGGTGCTGCCATCGAGCACCACCTGGAGGTGCTTGTGCTCGAAATCGGGGATGCGGTTGGTGGAGACCAGCGGCTTCACGACCTTGCAGATCAGCATCTCAGTGCCCTCCCCCGCTGTGGATGATCACCGAGGACCCTATGGTCTCGGCCGGCACCGGCCTGTCGCGGTCCCGCACCGTGAGCAGGGTGTGCAGCAGACCCTGGTCGCAGAGATCGCTGAAGCGGGCCTGGATTGCGGACTGCACCCTCTGGCAGTGCTCAATGGCCCGCTCCCTCGCACCGGGAACGGCCCCGTGGTAGTCGAAGCGCAGCACCACCGGGATCGGCAGTCCGCGCGACACATTGAGGCCCTTGAAGATCTTCACGCCCACATCCAGGTCGGGCGCACCCTCCTCCACCGTGTCCATGTAGGCGAAGTAGGTGAGGTTGCGCAGGTGGATCTCCTTGAAGCCGATGCCCACGCCGATGAAGCGCTCGGCATGGCCGAAGTCGCTGTAGCTGCCGCCATGGAACTGGCGTACGTAGTCGATCTGGGCGATGTTGTGCTCCAGCAGCCGGGCCACCAGGGCCACCATGCCGGGATCGGGCTGGGTGGCCGCCGCCTGTTCCACCAGGCCCTGGATACGGGCACGGGCCTCGGTTGCACTAAGGGCGGCGGTGGCCTCGTACACCGTGCGGGCGTCAAGCCAGTTGTCCAGGTCGGTCGTTCCGTCGCGTCCCGGCACATGTACGCGGATCGCGTCGGTGTCGGTGTCGATGCCGATCAGCAGCAGATCCACCGAGGCACCGCAGCAAAAGCTGTTCTCCACCGCCTGCTGGAAATCCTGGAGCCGCTGCAGGCCCTGGGCGGCCGCAGCCTTGTCGTCGCTGCCGTGGGCTGCACAGCCCTCATGGCAGGGATCCTTGGAGCTGAAGTGATAGGCCACCACCTTGAGGTAGCGGGTGTCGGCGTGGGCTGGGTTGGGCACCCCCTCGCGGTAGCGGCGGTGCTCGGTCTTCACCCAGCGGTTCACCGTGTTCTCCACGTCGAACATGGCGCCGGCATGGGAGCGGCGGCGCACCGAGCTGAATGGCAGGCGCAGGGCGTAGGCAATGGCGTGGGCCAGGCGGCCGTCGGCACACGGGGTGATGTCGAGCAGGTGAAAGCCGCACTTCAGCAGGAAGGCGTTGAACGCCTCGGCCTCGGCACTCCCCTCCTGGCCGGCGAGGGGGTCGGCCTCAAAGAACTGGATGCTGGTGCGCTCGTAGGCCTCGAACACGCACCAGGCGAACAGGGTGCGCATGTCCAGCTGGCTGGTCCAGGCGTTCTCGAGCACCTGCTGCGGCAGCTCATAGCCCAGCTCGGCCTTGGCCAGGCGCTGGGCCTCGGCCACGAAATTGGGCTCGTGCTGCAGGGATGAGAGCTGCTTGAGCACCGGCACGATGCGGTCGAAGGCATCGAGGGTGCCCTGCTCGTAGGCCCGCAGACGGGCGTTGGCCCGACTGTCGCAGAGGGGATGCAGACCTGTGGTTGCCGGGGCCTGCCCGCCCGTGCGACGCACCGCCTGGTTGGGGCGGATCACCTGGGCGGCCACCGGCCGTACCCGCCTGCCGGCGGGCGCCAGGGAGCGGCTGGTGCGTGCGGCTTGGGCCAGTTCACGCTGGCGCAGCACCTTGCTGAAGGCACTCACCGGAGTGGGCCCTTCAGAGGCAGCAGACTCCTGGGCCGTCGCCGCCGGATTCACACCGGGGCGGCGACGGGGAGCCGTGGGTGCCAGGGGCCGGCTGTTGGGGGAAGGTCGCCGGGGCATCGCTTCTGGGTCCTCAGCCGCGGGCTCCGCCCGACACGGTGATCAGGGAGCCGGCACTGGTGTTGCCGCTGGAGCCGGTCACCCGGCTCACGGGCTCGGGCACCTCATCGTTGCGCTTGCGCTGGAAGCTGGGCATGGCACCCATCGGACCGGGACGGGTGGGGTTGCGGCGGCGGGCCGACGCACCTTCGGTACCGGTCACCCGTTCACCACGATCCCAGTCGTCGCCGGTGATCTTCAGCCCAGCCGAGATCCCTTCGCCGGTGACCCGGGACACGGGACGCGCATCTTCATCGACGCTCACGGGAGCAGCATCGGCCACGATCGGTCCGCGGGAGAGCTGGGCACCGCGGCGATCGAAGCGGAACTGCTCGGTGCCGGTGACTTTGTCACCGGCCATGTCAAAAGGGCCGGTGACCCGGTTGCCCTGCTCGTAGCTGGTGCCGGTGACACCGCCGCCGCGCTGACGGGCCGTGTGGGCGACGCGGGCGGGCGACTGCACGCTGAACCGCTGCCAGGGGGCCTGCTCGAGCGGCTGGGGGAAGTCGGCGTCTGCCGCCGTGGCGGCGCCACAGGCTTCGGCGAGCTGGTCGGCACCCACGTAGGGGGTGCCGGTGACGGCTTCACAGGCACCGCGCTCGGCGCCGGTGAGGTGGCCGCCGATGCCGGGCTGGATGCCGCTCATGACGCTGGCTCCGCGGACCGGGGTGCGCTCACGGATGGTGCGCACGCTCGGGGTGGGACACCAGGCGCTGGCCTGCTCCAGGCCCGCATAGGGGGTGCCGGTGACCGCCTTGCAGGTGCCGGGCTCATCGCCGGTCACCTTCTCGGAGCGGCCGGTGCGGGTGCCGCTCACCACCTGGTTGCGGTTGGTCACGCTGAAGCCCACCTTCGGGGCCTCGGGGGCGGGCTTGGCGCCACAGAAAGCACCGTATTGGTCGGCTCCGATGTATTCGTCGCCGGTGATGATCCGGCAGCTGCCGGGCTCATCGCCGGTGACGTGTTCGCTGCGGCCCACGGCGGTGCCGGTTACGCCGGTGCCGCGCAGGGTGTTCACATTGGCCACCTTGGTGGGGGCCCGACCGGCGGCGGGGGGCTCGGAGCCCAGGTATTGGTCGCCGGTGAGCTGCAGCCCGGAGCCGGGCTCATCGCCCGTGACCTTGGTGGAGCGACCCACCATCACGCCGCTCACGGCCTGGCCGCCCAGGGTCTGGCTGCGGCCCACCTTGCGGGGTGTGGAGGGGGTGGTGCCGCAGTAGGCGGCGGCCTGGTTGGCCGACACGTATTCGGTGCCGGTCACGTTCTTGCAGGTGCCGGGTTCATCACCGGTCACTTTTTCGGAGCGCCCCACTTCATTGCCGGTGACCCGGTTGCCGTGGCTGGTGGCGGTCACGCGCACCTTGGCCGGCTGGCGGGTGGGGGCATCGCTCTGGCAGAAGGCCTGAAACACCTCAGCTCCGAGGTATTCGGTACCGGTGATCGGGCGGCAGGTGGCCGCTTCGTTGCCGGTGGTCTTGGGGGAGCGGTTGGCCTGGGTGCCGGTGACCACCTGGCCGGCGGCGGTTTCGCTCACGCCCACCTTCCAGTGGGCATCGGCCGCCGCTGCCTGCTTGGCACCGTGGCGGTTGGGGCCGCTGGGGCGGGTGCCGCCCGAGCGGCTGGTGCCGGCGCTGCCCACCTTGGCGCGCAGTTCACGCACTTTCTGAGACAGCTCACGGGCACTCATGTCGGGATTGCCCTGACGGGACACCGATGCAGCTGTTGTGCTCTTGGGGGCATTCGCTGATTTGCCGCGCTTCGAGAGGGCTTCGCGGCGTGCCAGCACCAGGGCACGGCTGGGGTCGCGCTGGGCCGTGCGCTTGGGGGTGGAGCGGCGCTCCTGGCTCTGGCTGCCTCGGCTGCTGAGGCTGCTCAGGGCCGGAACAGCTTCACGGCTCCCTCCCTGACACTTGCACTTGCCCTCTTTGCCAGGGGCCTTCTCACTGGCTGTGCTGGCAGGGGCCTTGGGAGTCGCTTTGGCCAGATCCGTGCGGGTGCGATCGCTCGAGGTGTCGGCACGCTTGCCGCGTTTGGCCAGGGCATCGCGCCGGGCCAGTACCAGTTCGCGGCTGGGGTTGGAGATCGGCCGTGCCTGGCGACGCCCGGTGTTCGAAGGCGCCGTGAGGCTGCGGCTGGAGGCGGCAACGGGTGCCGGAGCAGCCGATGGGGCGGGGGCTGCAGCGGGAGCAGGGGCAGCAGCAGTTGTGGTGCGGGTCGGTCGGGCATCCTCCACCGAGCGCACCCGGCTCGGACCAGAGGTGAACCGACCGGCAGCCTTCTTGCCACCGTTGGTGAGGGCCCTGCGGCGCTCCAGAGCTGCTTCCCGGCTGGATGTGCTGGCCATGTCCGCCCGTCGAATGGAATATCTGAAAAGGTGCTGGAAAGCCCGACTCGCGAGCTGATCAGCAAAAAAAGGAGGGTGGGGTCACAACACAGTGGTTGCAACCCCGGAAGGGCTGAAGTTCAGCGGCCTTCAAACACCACGAAGCAAGCACCCTGGCTCTGGGTGTAAGCGTCGTAACCCACCAGACGCACGTGGTGGTCGGGGTAGGCCCGGTGGCAAGCCTCCAGCTCATTCACGATCACGCCCAGATCCTTCTCACCGAAGAAGGGCAGTTTCCAGTAGGACCAATAGGTGGCCATGGAATTGCTGGGGTGGACGTGCTCAACGAGCGGGCTCCAGCCCTGGGCAATGATGTAAGCGATCTGGTCGTAGATCTCGTCCTGGGTCATCGGCGGGAGGAAGCCGAAGGTCTCCAGGGTGGCGACTGTTTGGTAGTCACCCACGGTGCTCTTGAAGGGCATGGGGATCCTTGAGATGGATGGAATGAATGAACCTGTTCAGCTCCTGAAAGGGAGATCTGATCGCCGTTGATCGGAATCTCCCCCCAGCTGAGTCGTCTCAGTTGACGTCGAGCTTGTCGACGGTGTCGAACTCGAACTTGATCTCCTTCCAGGTCTCGAGGGCGATGGCCAGCTCGGGGCTGTGCTTGGCAGCCTCCAGAAGGATGTCGCGACCTTCGCGCTCGATCTCACGACCGGCGTTGCGGGCCTTGACGCAGGCCTCGAGGGCCACGCGGTTGGCGGCAGCACCAGCAGCGGAACCCCAGGGGTGGCCGTGGGTACCACCACCGAACTGGAGCACCGAGTCGTCGCCGAAGATGCTCACCAGGGCGGGCATGTGCCACACGTGGATACCGCCGGAGGCCACGGCGAACACGCCGCCCATGGAACCCCAGTCCT
>JBILDP010000177.1:0-4690 GCA_044352535.1 Prochlorococcaceae cyanobacterium | reverse complement strand
GCGCAGCAGGCTCAGCCCAGGCCGATCTGTTGGAGGATGCCTTGGCCCGTGAGCAGCTCGGTGGCCAGGCCGATCACGAAGCCGAGCATCGCCAAACGGCCGTTCCAGGTTTCGGCGAAGGCCACGAATCCAAAGCGGGAAGAAGAGTCAGCCATGGTCGTTACGGATTGTTGCGCCAATCGTAACGCCGTGTAACGGGGTTGGGCAGTGCGGTTCTCCGCCGTGTATGGGCTTCGCTGTGACCCGCCGTGGGCGCGCCGCTGGCTGGTGGTCGGATTGTGAGGCCATCGCCAGGCTGGGATCTCTGGCCTTGCTGCCGTGATCCCTCCCCAGAAGCAGATGACCGGCATGCTCGGCCATCCCGTGGCCGAGAACCCGATCGATCGGATGTTCGACGCGGTGTTTGCCCACTACGGGCTGCCGTGGCAGTTCTGGAAGAACGACATCGCCACGGAGGCCGACCTGGCCCTGGCGGTGAAGGCGCTGGTGCCGCTGGGCTACGCGGGCATGTGCGTCACCGTGCCCTGGAAGGTGGCCGTGATCCCCCTGCTGGATGAGGTGGACAACGACGTGAAGGCGATCGGCGCCGCCAACTACATGACGATCGAGAACGGCCGGCTGATCGGCCACAACAACGACGGCAAGGGGGTGGTGAAGGCGATCGGGAAGATCACGCCACTGGCGGGGCAGCGGGTGGTGATGCTGGGGGCGGGCGGTGCCGGCCGGGCGATGGCGGTGGAACTGGCCTGGGCCGGTGCGGCCCAGCTCACCCTGGTGACGCGGCGGCGGGAGCAGGGCGAGGAGGTGGCCGCCACCGTGACGCGCGCCAGCGGCGTGCCGGCGGTGTGGCAGCCGTGGCAGGGGGAGGTGGCGGTGCCGGCCGGCACCACGCTGCTGATGAATGCCACGCACCTGGGCTGCGCGCCGGAGCTGGAGCCGGTGCCGCTGCAGTGGGCCACGGTGGATCCCACCTGCACGGTGGTGGATGTGATCACCAACCCGCGGATCACGCCGTTTCTGGCCACGGCCCGCGAGCGCGGCTGCCCGGTGGTGGATGGGGTGGAGATGCTGGTGCAGCTGGCGATGCAGATCTTCCAGCGCTGGACCGGCATCACCCCGGAGGAAGCGGTGTTCCAGCGGGCTGTGGCGGAGGCACTGGGGGAGGGGCTGGGGGAGTGAGGCCGCTCAGGGCATCCGTTCGGGATCGCCCTGGTTGTTGATCGGCTCGAATTCCTTCAGCAGGGCCCGGTTGAGGTGGTCGTCGCAGCCCACCACCAGCTGCGGGTAGATGGTGCCCTCCCGGAAGGGGGCGTAGGCATGGGCGCAGACCGCGCGGGTGGTCTCCTGCCAGCGCCGCAGCAGCGTGGGCGGGAGCTTGCGCTGCAGACGGCCGCTGGAGTCGTCCCACAGCAGGCCGGCGCAGTAGCGCATCTCCACGGTGGTCTCCCCCGGACACTGGATCGCCTCAGTGGGCTGGGCTGGAGCGGTTGAGGCGGGTTGCGCCGCTGCGGGCGAGGCGGGCAGCAGCAGCGCCAGGGCAAGAATCAGGCGCTTCATGGGTTGGATACCTCTGCCCGCAGGGTATGCAGCACACGGCTCCTGGCCAGCTGGTGGAGGATCGGAGGCGATGGCGAGCAAGCGCACTCTCAATGCCAGGAATCTGGCTGCGCTCGGCGCCCCTGCCCTGGCCGAGCTGCTGATGGAGGTGAGCGGCGGCAGCGCCGTGATCCAGCGCCGGCTGCGCCTGGCCCTGGCCGCCGCCGATGGCGCCGATGGGGCGGCCCAGGAGGTGCGCAAGCGCCTGGCGGCGATCGCCCGGGCCACCACCTTCGTGGATTCGCGCCGGCGCAAGGCGTTGCTGGCCGACCTGGAGGCCCAGCTCCAGGCGATCACCGGCGCGATCGCGGCGGCCGATCCGGTGCAGGCCGTCCAGTTGCTGGTGCGGTTTCTGGAGCTCGCCGATGGGGTGCTGGAGCGCAGTTCCGACACCACCGGTGCGGTGATCGGGGTGTTTCAGCGGGCCCTGGCCGAGCTGGATCCGCTGGCCACGGCCGCCTGCCTCAAGCCCGATGCCCTGGCCGAGCAGGTGATCGAGCTGATCGGCGCCAATGGCCATGGCCAGTTCGATGACCTGATCCCCGCCGTGGCTCCCGCCCTGGGCGAGCAGGGGCTGGAGTTGCTGCAGCGCTGGCTTGAGGAGCAGGGCGGGCCGGACGCTTCCGCAGCTCTGCGCCAGATCGCCGAGGCCCGGGGCGACGTGGACGCCTACCTGGCCCAGTTCGACGCCCAGCAGCTCCGCCGCCCCGGGGTGGCCGCCGAAGTGGCGCGGCACCTGCTGAGGGCCGATCGGGCCGAGCAGGCCCTGGCCATCCTCGACGGGGCCGCCGCCCAGCCCACCGACTGGCTCACGCTCGAGTGGGGCGATGCCCGCATCGCCGTGCTGGAGCACCTCGAACGCCAGGAAGACGCCCAGCAGCAGCGCTGGACCCTCTTCTGCCGCAGCCTCTCGATCCCCCACCTGCGGGCTTACCTGCAGCGTCTCGACGACTTCGCCGACGTGGAGGCCGAGGAGCGTGCTTTCCAGATCGCCGAAGCCCATCCCCAGCCGCACCTGGCCCTGGAGTTTCTGGTGCGGTGGCCCGCCCTGAACCGGGCGGCGCGCCACGTGATCCACCACGGCCGGATGTGGGATGGCGAAGCCTTTGCGGTGCTGGCCCCGGCGGCTGAGCGCCTCAGCGGCAGCCATCCCCTGGCGGCCACCATCCTGCTGCGGGCCATGGTGGTGTTTGCCCTCTCCCATCGCCACGCCAAGCGCTACCGCTACGCCGCGGAGCATCTCCAGACCTGCGAGCGGCTGGCGGCCGAGATCGATGACTGGCAGGGGCTGGAGAGCCACACCAGTTTCAGTGGTCGCCTGCGGGAAGACTTCGGCCGCAACTGGAGTTTCTGGCAGCTGCTGGAGCGCTGAGACAGCGGGGGCACTGGCTGGAGTGAGCGCTGTGGCCAGCCCTTCTCCCTGGCCGCGCTGGCGCTTGCGGTTCTGCGCTTGTGCATCGATGGCTGTTGCGTCCTCGCCCTCTGCTTCTTCCCCGTCCCCTTCCCCTTCCCGGCCAGCATCCCGGCGATCAGCCAAGGGGGCTGTCGCCGCCAGGCTGTCGCCCGACGACAAGCTGGTGGCGGCTCTGATCGCCCAGCTCGAGGCGGGCACCAGCCCCTGGCGGCGGGAGTGGGATGCCGCCGCTGGCGGCCATCACCTCAATCTCCTGTCTGGTCGGCGCTACCGCGGTGCCAATCCGGTGCTGCTCACCCTGGGCCTGCAGCTGCGGGGCTCAGTTCTGCCCTACTGGTGCGGCTTTGCCGAAGCCAGGGCGCTCGGGATCGTGCCCCGCAAGGGCAGCAAGGCGGTGCATGTGCTGCGTCCCCAGGTGCATCAGCAGCCCGAAGCGCGCCTGGTCGAGGGCGGCGCTGATCCTGCCGCCGGTGATTCAGCCAGCAGCGGGCGCAGCTGGGTGAGCTATCGCCCCGTGCCGCTGTTCAATGCCGCCGATCTGGAGGGCGAGGCCCTCGCAGGGCTGATCCAGAAGCGCCGGCAAGCGGCAGCCGCCGTGCAGCGGCCCGAGCCGGAGCGGCTGGCGGCGGCGGAAGCGGTGCTCAGCAGCTGGCCGGTTGCGGTGCGTTTCGGCGGCGATCAGGCCTGTTACCTGCCAGCGGTGGATCGCATTCAGCTGCCGGAGCGTGCCGCCTTCCATTCAGCGGCGGCCCTCTATGCCACCTGGGCCCATGAAGCGATTCACTCGTCGGGACACAGCTCCCGGCTGGCCCGCGACCTCTCCGGTGGCATGGGGGCCGATGGCGACGGCGGCCGGGCCTATGCCCGCGAAGAGCTGGTGGCCGAGCTGGGGGCCGTGCTGCTGGGCGATCGCCTGGAGATCGGCAGTGCCATGGCCAATCACGCTGCCTATCTGGATCACTGGATCGCCCTGCTCAAGGAGTCGCCGCGGGTGCTGCTGCAGGTGCTCAGCGATGCCCGCCGGGCGGCCGATCTGATCTGTCCGGAGGTGCTTGAGCTGTAGGGGCGGCCCACGGCTTGGTGGCCGAATGTCCCCATACGGGGACGGTTGGAAGCTGGCGCTCCCGGATAAATGTGGAGTGTTGCCGAGGCAGGCAGCGCCTCCCCCAGGGCCACCTGCTGAACAAGACCGGCGACGCCGGGCGCGTGCTGATCGCGCGCCCCAGCTTTTCCCCCCACGGGGGCCGGTGAAGGGGCGGGGGCGCCGCTGCAGCAAGCTGGAGACAAGCGAGATGTGCCATGCCCCCAACGACCCTTGATCGGCCGGCTGCCCTGCTCGCCACCACCCGAGGCGCAGCCAGGCAGCCGGCGGAGGGCGCGGATGCCACAACCACCAAGGGGTTCGGGGGCGGCGCTGCCAACCGGGGCCGGAAGCGCAAGGCGGGCAGCAAACGTGCTCCAGCGCTGAGCAAGGCCGACTGGGGGCCCCTGGGCAAGCACCCCGACCTCGACGCGATCGTGGCTCGCCAGCGGCTGCACCTGCCCCTCTCCGGCCGGCTCAGCGAGGCGCAGGTGAACCAGGCCTGGAAGCGCTGCGCCGGCGAGCACCATCCCGACCGCGGCGGTGCCCACGACACCATGCAGCTGGTGAACGGCGCCCGCGACATGCTGCTGGGCCGC
>JBILDP010000031.1:0-15612 GCA_044352535.1 Prochlorococcaceae cyanobacterium | reverse complement strand
CTGTTTGGCCCGGTGTTCGCTGGGGCGGTCGTGTTGTCGGAAGCCAGCCTGGCCCCCCTGGCGGCCCAGGGGCTTACGGACAGCAAGAAGCTCACGGCCCGCCGTCGTGCTGTGCTGGTGCCCCAAATCCTGAAGGCAGCCTGTGACTGGGCGCTGGGCCAGGCCTCAGCCGCTGAGATCGACCGACTTGGGATCCGCAGTGCCACTGAGCTCGCCATGCTGCGGGCGCTGCAGAAGCTGGCGGTGATCCCCGAGCTGGTGATCGTGGATGGGGTGCTGCCGCTGCGATGCTGGGTCGGGGAGCAGGTGACCCTGGTGAGGGGAGACAGCGCCTGCCTGGCCATCGCCGCCGCGAGCGTGCTGGCCAAAGAGGCCCGTGATGAGCTGCTCAGCGAGCTGGCCCAGCGCCACCGCGGCTACGGCCTGGAGCGCCACGCCGGCTACGGCACGGAGCAGCACCGCCTTGCCTTGCGCGAGCTGGGACCCACAGCGCTGCACCGCCGCAGCTTCCTCAGCAGGGTGTGTCCTGGCACCAGTTCCTGAAGTCGGCCAGCAGCTGCTGCCCCACGCGGCCCTTGATGCCCAGCAGGATGCCGGCCAGCAGAGAGTGCCCGGTGGCTTCGAGCATGCGGCTGGGAATCAGCTTCAGCAGTGGTGGCTGGCTCACGCTCACGGCCAGGGTCGCCTCCCCTTCCAGGCCGCCGGCACTGGCCTCCAGCCAGGAGCGCAACGAGAGCTGGAAGTCGTCCACCAGGCCCAGTCCCACCAGTTCGCAGTCGATCGCCTCGAGTTCCAGCCGGCCGGGCATTGCCAGGGTGCGCAGCTGCACCACCGGCTGAATCTGCAGCTGGAACACCTGCAGGTGGGTGACCTCGTAGCGGTAGTGACCGGGGCTGAGGGTGGTGAGCTGGCTGGGGTCGAGCAGGGCCCTCACCACCCGCTCCTCCTCGCCCAGATAGGCCGCCAGCCGATCGGACTGGCCTGGCACGGGAAGTTGCAGTTGCTGACTGGCGCTGAAG
This sequence comes from Prochlorococcaceae cyanobacterium, assembly GCA_044352535.1. Taxonomy (GTDB): domain Bacteria; phylum Cyanobacteriota; class Cyanobacteriia; order PCC-6307; family Cyanobiaceae; genus NIES-981. The sequence continues at coordinate 14,593 of JBILDP010000031.1, read as the reverse complement.
GCCAGGGGCATGGCCTGCAGGCCGGCGCGGCATGATCCTATCGGCCGTTTGCGGCCCCATTCCCCTTGCTGGCGGCACTGATGCGTTTGGCCTTCCTCGGCCCGGTGGGCACCTACGGCGAGCAGGCCGCCCGCCAGTTGGCGGAGCTTGAAGGGCTGCCTGCGGTGGAGATGGTGCCCCAGCTCGGTATCCGGGCGGTGGTGCAGGCCCTGGCCAGGGGTGATTGCCAGGCGGCTGTGGTGCCGGTGGAAAATTCCGTGGAGGGTGGTGTGACCGCCTGCCTTGACGCGCTCTGGGAACATCCCCATCTCGCCATCAGTCGAGCCCTGGTGCTGCCGATCCGCCATGCCCTCCTGGGTAGCGGTCCGATTGAAGGGGTGAGTGAGGTGCTCTCCCACCCCCAGGCCCTGGCCCAGTGCAGCCAGTGGCTCGGCGAGCATCTGCCGGGGGCTCTGCAGCTGCCCACCAGCTCCACCGCCGACGCAGCCCGCATGGTGGCCGGCAGCCGCTTTCGTGCTGCGGTGGCCTCGCTGCAGGCGGGTGAGGAGCATGGCCTGGAGGTGCTCGCTTATCCGATCAACGACGTGGCGGGCAACTGCACTCGCTTTCTGCTGCTGCGCGCAGGCGAACGCAGCCTGCAGGGGGCGATCGCCAGCCTGGCGTTTTCCCTGCATGCCAACCAACCGGGTGCCCTGCTGGAAGCCCTCACCTGCTTTGCCCGCCGTGGCCTCAACATGAGCCGGATCGAATCACGGCCCTCCAAACGGGAGATGGGTGAATACCTGTTTTTTGTGGATCTGGAGCTGCCGCAGGGGAGCGCTGGGCTGGAGGAGGTGCTGGCCGATCTGCGGCCCCTGTGTGAACACCTGCACCTGTTCGGCGCCTATCCGCTCACAACGTTGACCTGAGCGGTTGCTTTGGTTCAGCGCAGCGGTTTCTGGCCGCGGAACACACCGAACTGCATGAGGCCGGTGCTGAAGGCCCAGTTCATGAGCAGGATCGTGGGGGTTTCGCGCAGTCCTTCCAGGATCCCCTTGGGCCCCAGCCCCAGCACGGCGCCGGGGCGGCGGACGCCCTCCAGAATCGAATCGATCCAAGAGGGCAGGGTGGCGGCGGTCCAGTCGGCGGTGGGCACGGCGAGGCCATCGGCCCAGGGGCTGGTTTCCAGATTGCGCTGCAGCGAGCGGATGCTGGCGAATTCGGGGTGGGCCCAGTTGTCGAGCAGCTGCCGCATCACCCAGCGCTCCAGGCGATTCATCTCACCATCGACTGGATCCCGTCGATTCCAGTCGGCCACGGCCAGTCGGCCGCCGGGCCTGAGCACCCGCAGCAGCTCATCGGCATAGCGCTGCTTGTCGGGCATATGGGGTGAGGCCTCCACGCTCCACACCCCGGCGAAGCTGCGGTCCTGAAGCTCCATCGCCAGGGCATCCATCACCTGGAAGCGACAGTTGAGGCCATCGGGAGTCAGTCGGCGGGCTCGCTCGATCTGCGCTGGGCTGATGCTGATGCCGAGCACGTCCAGGCCGTAGTCACGGGCAAGGATGCGGGCACTGCCGCCAATGCCGCAGCCCACATCCAGCACGGTGCTGCCGGGCGGCAGCTGATCCAGGCCGCTCCAGCGCACCAGCCGGTGCACGAATTCGGCTTTGGCCCGGCGGAAATCCACCGAGCCGATGCGGCCGGGGGGCTCGCCGTAGTGGCCCAGATGGATGTGCTCGCCCCAGAGGCGCTCAAGCAGCTGGTCCTGGGTCCAGCGGTCGTAGGCCGCTGCCACAGTGGCCGCGCTCTGGTAGCGCCGGCTCTGCCTGGCTTGCTCGCCCTGGCCCCGCGGCTGCTCGGTGGTGGTGGACACAGATGGTGCTGGCCTGGGGACTGGATTGGAAGGGTCGGGCTACTGAGGCTGGAAGGTGTCCTTGAGCACGGTGCGTGCCGCCAGCTGCCGTCGTGTGTGGTCGAGCAGGTCGTATTCCTGGCGCAGACGCGTCTCGGTGTCGGTGAGTTCCAGCAGCTGCTGCTGATGGTCGGCTACCGGGCCCCCGAGATGGGCGCCGATCCAGAACGACAACTCCCGCGGCAGATCGGGCAGATCGCTGGGCACCACAGCCGGTTTGCCCACCAGTTTGCCGGTGAGCTCCACCACATCCCGCAGGGCGGTCCTCACCTCAGTGGCCAGAGCCTTGAGGCCGTCGTGGTCGGGGTGAGGCTTATCTTCAATCCAGCTCACCAATCCCACGCGAAACGGGGCCTCGCGCACGATGTCGAGAACGCGGAAACGCTGCTGACCCATGGTCACGATGTTGCTGCGATCATCTTCCTGGGTCTGGCAGTGGATGATCTCGGCACAGCAGCCCACATCAGCCATGCGCTGTTCCTGGGGATCCCAGCGCACCACGCCGAAGCGACGATCCTCGGCCATCACGGTGCGCAGCAGCATCCGGTAGCGGGGCTCGAAAATATGGAGTGGCAGCACTTCCTGGGGGAAGAGCACCACGTCGGGAAGGGGAAACAGGGGCAGCTCCCGAACGGCCAGTTCACCCATGGCTTTTCAGGAGAGGAACGACAATCCTAGGAACACTGCCCCGCAAGCGCCGGTTCTGGGACGCTCGGCTCAGAGCTTCACTTCGATGTCGACGCCGCTCGGCAGATCGAGCTTCATCAGCGCGTCGATGGTCTTGGCCGAAGGGCTGTAGATATCGATGATCCTGCGGTGGGTGCGCGTCTCGAAGTGCTCGCGGGAATCCTTGTCCACGTGGGGCGAGCGCAGCACGCAGTAGATCTTGCGCTTGGTGGGCAGGGGGATCGGACCGATTGCCGTGGCAGCGGTGTGATCGGCCGTTTCGATGATTTTTTCGCAGGACAGATCCAGCATGCGGCGGTCAAACGCCTTCAAGCGGATGCGGATCTTCTGCTGGGCGATGGCGGTGGACATGGAAGGGGACGTTCGGTGACGCTGAAGGGCAGGCCCTGCAGATGGGGAAGCGGCGCACGGGCCACTCTGAATTGTCGAGATGCGGATGGGGTGGGGTCGTGCTGACCCCACCCCAGAACCTTAGATCAAGGGGCGATCCGAAACCGGATCACTCGAGGATCTTGGACACCACGCCGGCACCGATGGTGCGGCCGCCTTCGCGGATGGCGAAGCGCATGCCCTGCTCGATGGCCACCGGGCAGATCAGCTCGCCGGTCATCTTGATGCGGTCGCCGGGCATCACCATTTCCACGTTGGCGCCATCGTCGGAGGTGAAGGCGGTGATCTGGCCGGTCACGTCCGTGGTGCGGATGTAGAACTGCGGGCGGTAGCCAGCGAAGAAGGGGGTGTGGCGGCCGCCTTCTTCCTTCTTCAGCACATACACCTCACCCTCAAACTTGGTGTGGGGGGTGATGGAGCCGGGCTTCACAAGCACCATGCCGCGCTCGATGTCTTCCTTCTGGACGCCGCGAAGCAGCAGACCCACGTTGTCGCCGGCCATGCCCTCGTCGAGCAGCTTGCGGAACATCTCCACACCAGTGACGGTGGTCTTGCGGGTGTCCTTGATGCCGACGATCTCGATTTCCTCGCCCACCTTCACCTTGCCGCGCTCGATACGGCCGGTGGCCACGGTGCCGCGGCCGGTGATCGAGAAGACGTCCTCAACAGCCATCAGGAAGGGCTTATCGATCTCGCGCTCAGGCTCGGGGATCGACTCGTCGACGGCAGCCATCAGCTCGTCGATCTTGGCTTCCCACTCGGCGTCGCCTTCGAGGGCCTTCAGACCCGACACCTTCACCACGGGGATGTCGTCACCGGGGAAGTCGTAGCTGGAGAGCAGCTCGCGCACTTCCAGTTCGACCAGTTCGAGGATCTCCTCGTCGTCGACCATGTCGCACTTGTTGAGGGCGACCACCAGGGCGGGCACGCCCACCTGCTTGGCCAGCAGGATGTGCTCCTTGGTCTGGGCCATCGGACCGTCGGTGGCGGCCACAACCAGGATGGCGCCGTCCATCTGGGCAGCACCGGTGATCATGTTCTTCACGTAGTCCGCGTGGCCGGGGCAGTCCACGTGGGCGTAGTGACGGTTGTCAGTCTCGTACTCGACGTGAGCGGTGTTGATGGTGATGCCGCGCTCACGCTCCTCAGGAGCACCGTCGATCTGGTCATAGGCCTGGGCCTTGGCCTGACCCTTCTTGGCCAGCACGTTGGTGATGGCGGCGGTGAGGGTTGTCTTGCCGTGGTCAACGTGGCCGATGGTGCCGATGTTGACGTGGGGCTTGTTCCTTTCGAACTTCTCGCGAGCCATGGGGGTTAAAGAATCGGGGGGTGATGGGTATAGGGAAGATCAGGATTTGCCCTGATTCTTGGAGATGATGGCCTCGGCCACGTTGCGAGGAACTTCCTCGTAGTGGCTGAATTCCATCGAGAAAATACCCCGACCCTGGGTCATGGATCGGAGCTGGGTGGCGTAGCCGAACATCTCGGCCAGAGGCACTTTGGCCTGGACCTTGGACTGCCCGTCGTCGACGGACTGCCCCTCCACCTGGCCGCGACGGGAGGAGAGGTCGCCGATGATCGACCCGAGGAAATCCTCGGGGATCTCGACTTCCACCTTCATCATCGGCTCAAGCAGCACAGGATTGCACTTCTTGACGCCGTCTTTGAAGGCCATGGAGCCGGCGATCTTGAACGCCATCTCCGAGGAGTCGACGTCATGGTACGAACCGTCGACCATGGTGACTCTCACATCGATCATCGGGTAGCCCGCGATCACTCCGGATTCGCAGGTTTCCTTCATGCCGGCTTCCGCCGGGCCGATGTATTCCTTGGGCACGACACCGCCAACGATCTTGTTGACGAACTCGAACCCGGAGCCCGGCTCGCCGGGCTGCATTTCGATCACCACGTGGCCGTATTGGCCCTTACCGCCGGTCTGGCGAGCGAACTTGCCCTCACCTTTGGCGCTGCCGCGGATGGTTTCCCGATAGGACACCTGGGGAGCGCCGATGTTGGCCTCCACCTTGAATTCGCGCAGCATGCGGTCCACCAGGATTTCCAGGTGAAGCTCGCCCATGCCGGCGATCACGGTCTGGCCCGTTTCCTGATCGGTGGACACGCGGAAGGTGGGATCTTCCTCGGAGAGTGACGTGAGGGCCTTGGAGAGCTTCTCCATGTCGCCCTTGGTCTTGGGTTCCACCGCCACCGAGATCACCGGCTCGGGGATGAACAGCGACTCGAGGATGATCGGATCGCTGTCAACGCAGAGGGTGTCGCCGGTGGTGGTGTCCTTGAGGCCGAGCACGGCACCCAGATCGCCGGCACGCAGCTCATCCACTTCCTCGCGGTCGTCGGCCTTGAGCACGATCAGGCGGGAGATGCGCTCCTTCTTGTCCTTGGTGGAGTTGAGCACATAGCTGCCCTTCTGAAGCACACCCGAGTAGATGCGCACGAAGGTGAGCTTGCCGAAGGGATCGGCCATCACCTTGAACGCCAGGGCGCTGAAGGGGGCGCTGTCTTCGGCGGGACGGATCGCTTCGCTGCCGTCGGGCAGCAGACCCTGAATCGGGGGCACATCCACCGGGGCGGGGAGGTAATCCACCACGGCATCCAGCAGCAGCTGCACGCCCTTGTTCTTGAAAGCCGAGCCGCAGAGCATTGGCACCAGGCCGTGCTTGAGCACCCCCTCGCGGATGCCCTTGCGCAGTTGATCTTCGGTCAGTTCGCCGGTTTCGAGGAACACCTCCACCAGGTCTTCGTCAGTTTCGGCAACGCTTTCCATCAGCTTGGCGCGCCACTCGGCGGCAAGTTCGGTCATCGAGGCCGGGATGTCGGTCTCTTCGATGTCCTTGCCGAGTTCATCTTTATAGATGAAGGCCCGGTTCTTCACCAGGTCCACGATGCCGCTCAGCTCGCCTTCGGCGCCGATGGGCAGCTGGATCGGGGCGGCGTTGGCCTTGAGGCGGTCCTTGATCTGGGCGTAGACCTTGAGGAAGTCGGCACCGGTGCGGTCCATCTTGTTGACGAACACCATCCGCGGCACGCTGTAGCGATCGGCCTGGCGCCACACGGTTTCCGACTGGGGCTGTACCCCGCCCACAGCGCAGAACACGGCAATCACGCCATCGAGCACCCGCATCGAGCGCTCCACCTCGATGGTGAAGTCGACGTGCCCAGGAGTATCGATGATGTTGATGCGGTGGTCTTTCCAGCTGGTGGAAATGGCCGCTGCAGTGATCGTGATCCCCCGTTCCCGCTCCTGGGCCATCCAGTCGGTCACGGCGGCGCCATCGTGCACCTCACCAATCTTGTGAACCACACCCGAATAGAAAAGGATGCGTTCGGTGGTGGTGGTTTTGCCCGCGTCAATGTGAGCGGCGATACCAATATTTCTGACGCGTTCCAGTGGAAAGGCGCGGGCCACGGGGAATGTCTCCGGAGGGGGTCTACAAAAAAGCGGGCGTCACTCTACAGATCGGCCCTCGGACAGGGGTGAGCCTCAGGCTCAGTAGCGGTAGTGGGCGAAGGCCTTGTTGGCTTCGGCCATCTTGTGGGTTTCCTCGCGCTTGCGAACGGCACTGCCGGTCTCGTTGGCGGCATCCATCAGCTCGCCGGCGAGCTTTTGGGCCATGCTCCGGCCATTGCGGGCGCGGGAGAAGTTGACAAGCCAGCGCAGTGCCATAGCGGTGCCCCGCTCCTGGCGCACTTCCATGGGCACCTGGTAGGTGGCGCCACCCACGCGGCGGGCGCGCACTTCAACCAGGGGGGTGGCGTTGCGTACGGCCGTTTCGAACAGCTCGAGGGGATCGCCGCCGGTGCGCTCACCGATCAGGGTGAAGGCGTCGGACAGGATCCGCTGAGCGGTCGACTTCTTGCCGTGCTTCATCAACCGGGCCACGATCATCGAGGCCAGACGGCTGTTGAACTGGGGATCGGGAAGAACCGGACGCTTCTCGGCTGCGTTGCGGCGGGACATGGGGAGGCTAGGGAGGGGAAACCAGGGAGATGGAACGCTGAGCAGCAGGATGCAGACGGCTGCTCAGATCAGACGTCAGTCTTTGGGGGTCTTGGCGCCGTACTTGGAGCGAGCCTGGCGACGGTCCTTCACACCGGCGGTGTCGAGAGTGCCGCGGATGATGTGATAACGCACACCAGGTAGGTCCTTGACCCGGCCGCCGCGGATCAGCACCACGGAGTGCTCCTGCAGGTTGTGGCCGATACCCGGGATGTAGGCGGTCACCTCGAAGCCGGAGGTCAGCCGCACACGGGCCACCTTCCGCAGCGCCGAGTTTGGTTTTTTCGGTGTTGAGGTGTACACGCGGGTGCACACCCCACGCCGTTCGGGGCAGGCGCGCAGGGCAGGCGACTTGGTCTTGCGAGTGAGGCGCTGCCGCTCGGTGCGGATGAGCTGCTGGATGGTGGGCATCGAGGGCCGGAGAGTACTGGTCGGGCGTCCGACCGATTTCGACAATCCGTCACCTTACTGGGTCACGTGCCGCCCAGCTACCCACGGCTGAAGGAGGCGCCGCAGGCACAGCTGCTCACCCCATCGGAGGTGCGCACCAGGAAACCGCCGCCGCTCAGGTCGCCCCGGTAGTCGAGGCTCAGCCCAGCCAGCAGCGGCAGCTGCTCCACCGGTGCGTAGAGGGTGATCCCATCGGCGCGGGCCACGGGAGTGCCGGCCAGGTGGCCCGGGCGCAGACGGATCGCCCAGCGCTCACAGCTGCCCTCCACCAGGTCGAGGTGCATCAGCCCAGGGGTGCCGGCCACGGCGGCCTGGCGGCCCAGTTCGGCGGCGGCGGCGGCCGTGAGGCGCAGGCTGTGGGCCCGGGGCATGGCGAAGGAGGGAGGGATTCCAGTGTGGCAGCGGCCCCGGTGGGCTCAGGGCACCAGGCCGAGGGCGTTGTGCACCGAGCCAGCCACGCCCCGGCCCTTCACCTGCAGGCTGCCGCCCATCACCAGGCCGGTGGAGCTGCCGCCATCGAGGTTGAGCGCATCGCGCAGGCCCAGGTGCTGCAGCAGTGCGGCTGTTTCGCCCAGGGAGGGCCCGGCGTTGCCCCGGCCCTCCAGGGTGATCAGCCAGAGCTGGCGGCCGTCGCTGCCGATCACGGTGCGCGGCGCCCCCTGGCGCAGGAAGGAGGCGCTGAACTGTTCGGCGGCGCCGTTTAATACCAGGCGGCCGTCCTGCAGCAACAGGGGCCCTCCACCCAGCACGTTGGGGGCATTGCCGAGCGGTGAGCTGGGGCGGCTCAGCAGCTGCAGGGAGTCGCCCTGGTCCCAGGGCAGCGGGGCGCCACCGCGGGCCACCACCAGCTGCTCCCCGGGCGGCAGGGCCACACCCTGTTCCAGTGCCGCCGTGTCGAGCCGCTGACGCACCACGGTGCCCCGCAGCAGCAGGCCGGTTTCCTGGCCGCTGAGAGCCCGGTAGGTGGGTCCCCACTCGGCGGTGTAGCGGCTCAGGCCCCGCTGCACATAGCCACTGTTCACACCGTTGAGGGGCACCAGGCGCCCATCGGGGCCGCTCACCGACTCCTGCAGCATCAGCCGGCCGAACTGGGGCAGGCTGCGCTCGCCCCAGGCCACCACGCCGCGGTTGAGGATCGGGCCTGAGAGCCAGCGCCCATCCACCTTCAGGGCCCCGAGCGGCAGACGCCGCACCCGGTTGAAGTAACCGCCATTGATCGCCACCAGGGCCTGGTTGCGTCCTGCCAGCTGCAGGAGAGAACTGAGCCCCTCCATGCCTTCGCTGCGGGCCAGCGGTCGCAGTTGCAGGGGGGCGGTGCGCGGATCGAGGCGCACGGCGTTGATACGTACGCCCTGGAGGTCGAGCCGGTCCCACTGCAACTCTCTGCCCAGCAGGGCCTGCAGCCGTGGGTCGATCGGCTGAGGGCGGTCCTCACTGGTCGGACCATCGGCAGCGGGCAGTTCGATCACCACTCGGGCCGGCTCGCCCAGGCTGAACACCCGGCTCCAGCGGCCGTTGCTGGGCCGCAGGGCCAGCACGCCGCCCTGCAGACGGCCCACCAGGCCCAGGGCGCGAAGCTCGCCCAGCTGGTCGGCGCGGGCTTGCAGGTTGAGCAGCAGTTCGCTCTCACTGCTGCTCACCAGGGCTGGCCCCTGCAGGTCGAGCACCACGCGCCGGGTCTGGCCCTGGCTGGAGCTGCGCACCCCCAGCAGGCCCGTGGGCGGCAGCTCCAGGCTCAGCTGGCTGCCCTGGCGGCTCACGCGCACCCCAACGGACTCCAGCAGGGGCCAGGCGTCCACGGCCACCTCATCGCCCAGGCTGCGCTGCTGGCGGGTGGGCACGAGCAGTGGCTGGCCGAACCACTCCAGGTCGAGGGCGCCATCGGGTCGGGTGCGGCTGCTCACCCCCAGCTGCTCCTGCAGCACCTCCAGGGTGAGCCAGAGCTGTTCAGGCTCTGGATTACTGGCAGGCCCTATCCAGAGCCAGCCCGTCCGCTGATTGCGGCCGTTGAGGCGGAGCTGCTCGCCCAGTTGCTCGATCGTGGGGCCCGTGTTGGGTCTGCCTGGGAGGGGGCGGGCTGTCTCCAGGGGCGGCGGCGGTGGGGGGGGAGCCACCGCCGCACCATGCAGAGGTGCCAGGGCAAGCCCCGAGCTCAGCACCGGCATCAACCAGCTGGCGGTGGGAGGCGGGAAGGGCATGGCCCGATGGCACCAGAGCCAAAGAGTGAAACCGTAGCCCTGGTTGCCGGTGGCAGCTCCCCCCGCGTGATGCCGATGCCTAGGATCAGTCGTTCTGCTGTTGCAGCCGCCCGCGGGTGATCTGCGGCATCGGACCTGCCCAGACCACCCTCCTCGAGACCGCCGGATCGCTACGGGTTATGCCTCAGTTTTCCCGCCCTGTTTGGCCCCACTGCGACAGCCCGGCTCCGACGGCTGTAGCGGGGGAGAAAGACGCCTGCGGCGTGGGGTTCCTGGCCAGCCTGAAAGGTGAGGCCAGCCACTGGGTGCTGCAGCAGGCCCTGCGCGGCCTGGGTTGCATGGAGCACCGCGGCGGCTGCGGAGGCGACGGTGATTCCGGCGACGGGTCTGGCGTGCTCTGTGGCATCCCCTGGTCGTTCCTGGATTCCGTGTGGCCCGATGCGGCTGCTGCCGCCGGCCAGGCCCGCGGCCTGGGCATGGTGTTTTTGCCCGCCGATGAGGGCCGCCGCGAGCAGGCCAGGGCCTTCTGCGCCGAAGAGGCCGAGCGCCTGGGCCTGCGCAGCCTGGGCTGGCGCACGGTGCCTGTGGATCAGGCCGTGCTGGGGCCGATGGCCCGTGATACGGCCCCGGTGATCGAGCAGTGGCTGCTCGGCGCTGATGGGGGCGGCGATGCCCTGGAGGCGCTGCTGTTCCGCCTGCGCCGCCGCTGCGGTGACCGGGCTCGGGCGGCCTGGGGCGCTGGCCCCAGCGACCTCTACTTCGCTTCGCTGAGCGGCCGCACCGTGGTCTACAAGGGCATGGTGCGCTCGGAAGTGCTGGCGCGTTTCTACGCCGACCTGCGCGATCAGCGCTTCGCCGTGACCTTCGCGGTGTACCACCGCCGCTTCAGCACCAATACCCTGCCGCGCTGGCCCCTCGCCCAGCCGATGCGCCTGCTCGGCCACAACGGGGAGATCAACACCCTGCTGGGCAACCTCAACTGGGCCCGCGCCGCCGAGGCCAGTCTCGATGCGGTGTGGGGTGAGGCCGCCGCCGACCTCAAGCCGGTCGTGAATCCGGCGTTTAGCGATTCGGCCAACCTCGACGCCACCCTGGAGCTGCTGGTGCGCGGCGGCCGGCCGATCGCCGAGAGCCTGCTCACCCTGGTGCCGGAGGCCTTCCGCGACCAGCCGGAACTGGCCGACAAGCCCGACGTGCAGGCCTTCTATGAGTATTCGGCCTGCACCCAGGAGCCCTGGGACGGCCCGGCCCTGCTGGTGTTTGCCGATGGCCGCAGCGTCGGCGCCACCCTCGATCGCAACGGCCTGCGCCCCGCCCGCTACTGCATCACCAGCGACGGCTTCGTGGTGATGGGCAGCGAGACCGGCGTGGCCGAGCTGGAGGAGAGCCGCATCGTTGAGAAGGGCCGCCTCGGCCCCGGCCAGATGCTGGCGGTGGATCTGGAGAACGGCCGGCTGCTGCACAACTGGGAGGTGAAGCAGGAGGTGGCCGCCCGCCATCCCTACGGCGCCTGGCTGGCGGAGCATCGCCGCCAGCTGGCCCCTCAGCCCTGGAGCCAGGAACGCCAGCTGGGCGATCTGGAACTGCTGCAGCTGCAGACGGCCTTCGGCTTCACGGCCGAAGACTTCGATCTGGTGATCGAGGACATGGCCGGCGCCGGCAAGGAGCCCACCTATTGCATGGGCGACGACATCCCCCTGGCGGTGCTCTCAAGCAAGCCGCACCTGCTCTACGACTATTTCAAGCAGCGCTTCGCGCAGGTGACCAACCCGCCGATCGACCCGCTGCGCGAAAAGCTGGTGATGAGCCTGGAGATGCATCTGGGCAAGCGGGGCTCGGCCCTGCGCCCGGAGGCCTCGGCCGCCGCGGTGCTGCACCTCGACAGCCCGATCCTCAACGAGGCCGAACTCGCTGCCCTGGGCCGGCAGGGTCTGCCCCTGAGCACCCTCTCCACCCTGGTGCCGATCAGCGATGGGCCGGCGGCCTTCAGTGCCGCCCTCGACCGGCTGCGCAGTGAGGCCGAGGCGGCCGTGCGCTCCGGCAGCCAGATCCTGGTGCTCTCAGACCGTTCCGGCGCTGGGGGGGGTACCTCCGGCGGGATCAACGCCACCACCACCACCCTGCCGCCGCTGCTCGCGGTCGGCGCGGTGCACCACCATCTGCTCAATCTCGGCCTGCGCCTCCAGGCCTCGCTGGTGGTGGACACGGCCCAGTGCTGGAGCACCCATCACCTGGCCTGCCTGATCGGCTACGGCGCCAGTGCCGTCTGCCCCTGGCTCACCTGGGAAACGGCCCGCCACTGGCTGGCCCAGCCCAAGGTGCAGACCAACATCGAGCGCGGCAAGCTGCCCGCCCTCACCCCCGATCAGGTGCAGGCCAACGTGCGCAAGGCCCTGGAAGACGGCCTGCGCAAGATTCTCTCCAAGATCGGCATCTCGCTGCTGGCCAGTTACCACGGCGCCCAGATCTTCGAGGCGATCGGCATTGGCGCCGACCTGATCGACCTGGCCTTCAGGGGCACCACCAGCCGGGTGGCGGGCCTCAGCCTGGCCGAGCTGGCCAGCGAGACCCTCAGCTTCCACGCCAAGGCCTTCCCTGAGCTCAACCGCAGCAAGTTGGAGTTCATGGGCTTCGTGCAGTACCGCACCGGCGGTGAGTACCACCTCAACAGTCCGGAGATGGCCAAGGCCCTGCATGCGGCCGTCGAGGCCGGCCCGGGCTACGACCACTTCTCCACCTACAAAACGCTGCTGGAAAACCGGCCAGTCACGGCCCTACGCGACCTGCTGGAGCTCAGGCCGGCGGCCACGCCGCTGCCGCTCGACCAGGTGGAGAGCGTGGAGAGCATCTGCAGCCGCTTCTGCACCGGTGGCATGAGCCTGGGGGCCCTCTCACGGGAGGCCCACGAGGTGCTGGCGGTGGCGATGAATCGCATCGGCGGCAAGAGCAACAGCGGCGAGGGCGGTGAGGATCCGGCCCGCTTCCACACCCTCACCGACGTGGACGCCGAGGGCCGCTCGGCGACCCTGCCCACGATCAAGGGACTGCGCAACGGTGACACCGCCTGTTCGGCGATCAAGCAGATCGCTTCCGGCCGCTTCGGCGTGACGCCCGAATACCTGCGCAGCGGCCAGCAGCTGGAGATCAAGGTGGCCCAGGGGGCCAAGCCGGGAGAGGGTGGCCAGCTGCCCGGCCCCAAGGTGGATCCCTACATCGCCTGGCTGCGCAACAGCAAGGCCGGCGTGGCGCTGATCTCGCCGCCGCCCCACCACGACATCTATTCGATTGAGGATCTGGCCCAGCTGATCCACGATCTGCACCAGGTGCACCCCGCCGCCAAGGTGAGCGTGAAGCTGGTGGCCGAGATCGGCATCGGCACGATCGCCGCCGGTGTTGCCAAGGCCAACGCCGACGTGATCCAGATCTCCGGTCACGATGGTGGCACCGGCGCCTCACCGCTGAGCTCGATCAAGCACGCCGGCAGCCCCTGGGAGCTGGGTCTCACAGAGGTGCACCGCTCGCTGCTCGAAAACGGCCTGCGTGATCGGGTGTTGCTGCGCGCAGACGGCGGCCTCAAGACCGGCTGGGACGTGATCATCGCCGCCCTGCTCGGCGCCGAGGAATACGGCTTCGGTTCGATCGCCATGATCGCCGAGGGCTGCATCATGGCCCGCGTGTGCCACACCAACAATTGCCCGGTGGGCGTGGCCACCCAGAAGGAGGCCCTGCGCAAGCGCTTCACCGGCATCCCCGAGCACGTTGTCAATTTCTTCCTGTTCGTGGCGGAAGAGGTGCGCCAGCTGCTGAGCGTGCTGGGCGTGGCCCGGCTCGAGGATCTGGTCGGCCGCACCGAATTCCTGCAGCCTCGCCAGGTGCAGCTGGCCAAGACCCAGGCCCTCGACCTCACCTGCCTGCTGGCGCCGATTGCCGCTGCGGCCGACCGCGGCTGGCTGCGCCACGACGCAGATGCCCACAGCAACGGACCGATCCTGGAAGACCAGCTGCTGGCCGATGCCGAGCTGCTGGCTGCCATCGACAACCACGGCCGCGTGGCCCGCACCGTGGCGATCGTGAACACCGACCGCAGCGTCTGTGCCCGCCTCGGCGGGGAGATCGCTGCCCGCCACGGCAATACGGGATTCGGCGGCCAGCTGGATCTCACCTTCACGGGGGCGGCTGGCCAGAGCTTCGGTGCCTTCAGCGTGAAGGGCATGAACGTGCGCCTGGTGGGCGAAGCCAACGACTACGTGGGCAAGGGCATCAACGGCGGCCGCATCATCGTGGTGCCCCCCGCCGGCGGCAACGACCCCGGTAGCCAAGTGATCCTGGGCAACACCTGTCTCTACGGCGCCACCGGCGGCGAGCTATTTGCCCTGGGTCGCGCTGGCGAGCGCTTCGCTGTGCGCAACAGCGGTGCCCGCACCGTGGTGGAGGGTGCCGGCGACCACTGCTGCGAGTACATGACCGGCGGCGTGGTGGTGGTGCTGGGCACCACTGGCCGCAACGTGGCCGCTGGCATGACCGGCGGCGTGGCCTTCATCCTCGACGAAAGCGGCGGTCTGGCCGAGCGGGTGAATCCTGAGATCGTGGCCATCACCGGGCTCACCACCCCGGAGCAAGAGTCCGTGCTCAAGCCGCTGCTGGAGGCCCACCTGGAGCTCACCGGCAGCGCCAAGGCGGCGGCGATCCTGGCCGACTGGCCCAGCTGGAAGGCCAGGTTCAAGCTGCTGGTGCCCCCGAGCGAAAAGGCCGCCATGGGCCTGGCCGAGCGGGAAGCGGTGGCGGCCTGAGCCCCAATCCAGCGACAGCATGTCGAGGTCACTATCCCCCGAAATGCTGCCACGACTTAGCTACTGAACAACATGCCCACCCCTCGGAGGTGGGCTAGGCGCTCTCCTCATGCCTGGCTCATTAACAAGAGCATGGGCATGGCGGAGAACGTCCAGGCTTTGCTCGCGG
>JBILDP010000175.1:0-4741 GCA_044352535.1 Prochlorococcaceae cyanobacterium | reverse complement strand
TCTGGGTATGGAAGTGATGCACGAGCGCAACGCTCACAACTTCCCCCTCGACCTGGCTGCTGCAGAAGCCACCCCCGTGGCTCTGACCGCTCCCTCTATCGGCTGAGGCCAACAGCCACGGCTGAAGCAAACCAGCCCGGCTGATGCTTGGCTGACCAACGGAATCCCGAGAGCCCCCGCTGAAAGGCGGGGGCTTTTTGTTGTGGAGCCTTGTTGGGCTGCGCTTGCACGCGGGGCAAGCTTCAGGCGACTTCAAGCGCCAGCATCTCAATGCCGCTGTGAAGATCAGCGTGGAAGAGGGGCATCAGGCGCAGGCTGTGGCGCAGAGAGGTGGTGATCGGGGGGACTCATTCAGGGGGATGGGGATTCAACGGAATCCCGTTGCAGGCCCGTTGGTTGGCCTCAGCTGCTTGGTGCTGAACACCTTCGTCAGTGCCAACAGGTTGCGCCTGAGTGCAGCCAGCGACGGCGCGTTTTGAAGGCGGGGCCTGAATGGTCCGAGTGCGCAAGCAGCAGGAGCCATCGGCGACAGGAAGAGCCACATCAGTTCAAACCATGGCTCTCTCCACCAAGCGGTTGGCATCCCATGCAGCTGTCGCTGGGCTGTTCGTGGCGACAAATCCAGCACTGGCTGGCGTCTATCAAGCCCTCTGCTCAGGGGGCTCGGAGTGCTCCGTCACCCTCGCCAATGGCCAGATCGCGATGCCAGGCCTCGTGATTCAAAAAGATCAGGTGCTGTCCTGGTCCCAGGGCGGCTCCGGCAGCAAGACCTGGCATTCAAGAACAATGTGCCGGCCAACCAGTTCATGATGGAGATGACCGGCATGACCGGGTTGAGTGTGGGCCAGGTGAATACAACCTTGCAGGGCCGCATCGCCGAAATTCAAACAGAGGCAGCAGAGAAAGCGCGAATCGCGGCACTGGAGTGCTCCCGAGTACTCAAGACCTACGGATGCAGCTGGACTACCTATCTGGCAGCCAATCCAACCGTGGAAACCTGGGCGACCAAGTACCCAACACTGGTGCCCGCTGAAAAGACCAGGCTGGGCGCGATCGATTGAACGCCAGCTGCTTCTCTGCGGTTGCGTTGATGTGGGTCTGGCTGTCGTTCACAAGGGCCGGCCGGTGCATGGAAACCTGGCTTGAGCACTGGCAGGCGATCGGCGCAAGCTGATCTCGAACAGCCGTTGGGCTGTGACAGCATGAGCCCTCGACAGCGGGACATCGCACCCTGTGGTCTGTGGCCCTGCCTGACCCCGATGCGCTGCCGCAGCAGGAGTGGCTGGCAGTCACGCTGATCCAGGCGCTGGATGCCTTGCGGGATGGACTGCGTCCATTCGTGGTGCGTGTGCTGGAGCAGAAGGAAGGGCCTCTGTGGTCGATCCACCCACGCGTTCAGCGCATGGTGCCGGCACCGCCGGTTGCTGAGGGGGAAGCGGCCGATGGGGCAGAAGGTCTGGTGCTGGACCTGGCGCTGCTGCTCAAGCTGATCGGCTCCGATTGCTACTGGTACCGCACCTTCCGCCCGCAGCTTCCTGGCATCAGCCGCTGGCAGATCGACAGCCTGCGGGAGCTGCGCAACCGCGTTGCCCACAACGACGGGGGCGATCCGCTGTTCTCCAGGCCCGCCCTGTTGCTGCCCTACCTCCACACGATGGAGCAGCTGCTCCAGGTGGTGGGCAGCGATCAGATTGGTGTGGTTTCGCGGCTGAGAGCGGGGCTGCAGCGCCGGCGCCGGCGGTTGATGGGTGAGATCGCCATGGGCCGCAGCCGCTGGTCGCTGCCCTTCTGGCTGGGCGTCACCACCGTGATCGGCACATTCCTGTGGCTGGCGGACTACCTGGGCGCGCCCCGGCTGGAGCGCCGCGCCATCGTGATCGGCACCCCCGATCGGCGCCTGGAGCGTTACCTGCCACTGGAGCAATTCCTGGAAGCGCGTCTACGCCCGGCGCAGCCCCTGCGGGCCCTGCTTGGTGAGCGGATCGATGTGCGGGTGGAGAGCTCACGCTCCTACCCCGAGGCCGTGGCCAACCTGCGGGCCAAGCGCTGGGATGTGCTGCTGGGCTTTTCCCCGGTGGTGTCGATGGAGGCGGTGCAGCATGGCTACCGCCCGATCGGCCGCATGTTTCCCGGCGAACCCCACTACCGGTCCCTCCTGTTCACGCGGGAGCAATCGCCCTTGCGAACACTGGCAGACATCACACCCACCACCCGGATCGCGCTCGGTGATTTCTTCTCCGCCACCAAGTACTACGTGCCCATGAGCCTGCTGCGCGGCCGCAGCGCTCAGATCACCCTGAATCTCTCCACCGCCGAGATCGCCGAACAGGTCCGCAGCGGCAGTGCCGATGTGGGAGCCATGGCCGGCGATCCCAGCCGTTTTCAGCAGCTCAATCCCGGCCTGAGGATCCTGGCCAGCAGCACGCTCCTGCCCCAGTCGATCGTGGCGCTCTCACCGGATCTGTCCGACCTGGATCGCGTGCAGCTGAAGCAGGCCCTGCTCAGCGCGCCCGCCTCCATCCGCGGATCATCCGCCGCCAATTTCGGCCCCGGAGCCGAACCCGACTATCGCCTCTTCTCCCGGCAGGTGGCAGAGGGGAAGGCCTTTAGTGCCTGCCTGCGCGATCAGGCCGCCTTGTTGACGCTGGACTGTGCAGGTTCAGATCGGATCTCGATGGTGGAGGGCTGGATCGATGACATCCGCCCCGATGGGGATCGGGTGCGCATCCAGCTCTCAACAGCCGACCAGCGGTCGCTGGGCGTGTTGATCGAACGGAACCTGCTCCAACAGAGTGCGGTGTTCTCGGTGCTCAGCGATCTGCGCGGGCGGTTTCTCAAGCTGATGGCCCGCCAACAGCTGCTGGACACCCAGCCGGTGGTGCTGCAGACGCCACACCAGCTGGAGATCAGGCCCTGAGCCGCAGCGCAGCGACGTTCATGCCCCGCATGGATGTGATGCTGTATTCCGCCGGAGCTGCTGCTGCCCAGTCAGGACGCCGGCCTGGATTTTGAGAAGGAGTACGCCATGGCCCAGAACATGGCCTCCTTCAATCCCAGTAGCTGAAGCCTGGCATCGAAATGATGCAGGATCCGCATGGGTCTTGATCGAGTCGTGCCTGCGCCCTCGCCGTAGCGTGAAGGGCGCCTCCAGGGCAGCCCGATGATCATCTACCTGGAGACCCGCGAGATCTTCCTGGAGCACGTGCGGCGCAACCGCATCGAAGAGGAAGTCGGTGAGCGCCTACAGCTGATCGCCGGGCGAAGGGTGAGCCCAGCGGAGAAGCGTGCCTGGCGCAACTCACTGATCTACGTGGGCAACATCCTGCAGGCGCCGGAGATCCCAGCGGCCCTTGGGGTGGCCATTGAATATCAGATCCACAACACCTCGCGTCGGATCGACCTGCTCCTGTCTGGTCGCTCGGCCGATGCGCGGTATGCGGCGGTGATCGTGGAGCTCAAGCAGTGGGAGGAGGTGGCCGCCACGGAGATGGATGGCCTGGTGCGCACTGTGGTGGGCGGCGGGCCGCGGGATCTCACCCATCCCTCGTATCAGGCCTGGAGCTACAGCTGCCTGCTGGAAGATTTCAACACCGCCGTGCAGGAGCACGCCATCGCCATCAGCCCCTGCGCCTACCTGCACAACTGCAGTGATGGCAGCGGCATCCGGGCGGAGTTCTACCAGCCGTATCTGGAGCGGGCGCCGCTGTTCCTGCGGCAAGACACCGACGCGCTGGTGGCGTTCCTCACCCGCTGCCTGCAGCAGGGCGATGGTGGCGAAACGATCGAGAGGATCCGCGATGGCCGGGCCCGTCCCTCCAAGCAGCTAGCCGATTGCTTTGAGCAGATGGTGCTCGGCAACAGCGAATTCACCCTGATCGAGGAGCAGAAGGTCATCTACGAACGGGTGCTGGCCCTGGCCCGCAGGCTCCGCCCCGGTGAGCGCCGGGTGGTGCTGGTGCGCGGCGGGCCGGGCACGGGCAAATCCGTGGTGGCCATCCAGCTGATGGCAGCCCTGCTGAAGAAGGAACTGAACGCCCGCTACGTCACCAAGAACGCCGCCCCCCGCACGGTGTTCAAGGCCAAGCTCACCGGCCAGCTGCGGCGTACCCGCTACGACAACCTCTTCTGCGGCTCCGGCGCCTTTGTGAACTGCTCGCCCGGGCACTACGACGTGCTGGTGGTGGATGAGGCGCACCGGCTGAACCAGTTCAGCGGGCTGTATGGCAACCAGGGCGAGAACCAGGTGAAGGAGATCATCAGCGCCAGTCACCTGAGCGTGTTCTTCCTCGATGAAGACCAGCAGGTGGCCTGGAAGGACATCGGTACGGAAGCCGAGATCCGCCAGCACGCCAGCGCCTTGGGCGCTGAGGTGATCACTGATGAGCTGCCGTCGCAATTCCGCTGCGCTGGCTCCGATGGCTACCTGGCCTGGCTGGACGACCTGCTGGGCATCCGGCCCACCGCCAACAGCGAGCTCGACCGGGGTGCGTTCGACGTGCGCCTGTTCGACGATCCGGTGAGCCTGCATGCGGCGATCCGCCAGGCCAACGGCAACAACCGGGCAAGGCTGGTGGCCGGCTACTGCTGGAACTGGATCACGAAGAAGAACCCGGGCCTCAACGACATCGTGATTCCGGAGCACGGCTACGCCGCCCGCTGGAACCTGGCAGCGGAGGGCAACACCTGGATCATCAGCGCCACTGGCGTGGAGGAGGTGGGCTGCGTGCACACCTGCCAGGGG
>JBILDP010000030.1:0-15683 GCA_044352535.1 Prochlorococcaceae cyanobacterium | reverse complement strand
CTGATTGCCGTGAGCGCTGCACCCCAGTCGGTGCCCCAGCCCGGAAGGCAGCCGCTGCAACCGAAACCAGAAGTGCAGGGATTGCTGCGCCGCATCGCCCAGGTTCTGCACGCCGATGGCGAGGAGTTGATTGCCGACAACCTGCTCCTGCAGAGCGGCCAGCTCAGCCAGGCTTCGCGCGAGCTGCTGGCTGGCCAACGCCGCGCCGATGGCCTGGCCATCGTGGATCGCTACATGTGGATCGGTGCCGGGGTGCTGGTGGCAACGCCCCTGCCGGGCCTTGATCTGCTCGGCACCGCGGCTGTCAACGCTCAGATGGTGATGGAACTGGCCCGGCTGCATGGCATTGAGCTGGGCCGGGATCGGGCGCAGGAGCTCGCGCTTTCGGTGGGGCGCACCCTGGCAGGTCTTGGGCTGGTGAAGGGGGGCGTCAGCCTGCTCAGCGGTGCCCTGAGTCTGAACCTGCCCGCCCTGCTGGCCAGCCGCGCGATTCAGGCGGTCAGTGCGGCCTGGCTGACCCGCGTGGCGGGTCTGAGCTTTCTGCGCTTTTTCGAGCGCGACCAGGACTGGGGGGACGGCGGCCTGCAACAGGTGGTGCAGGAGCAATACGAACTGAGCCGCCGCGAGGGCGCCCTGCGCCAGTTTCTGGCTACCGCCCTCAACCGGGTGGTGACACCCCTGCAGCAAAAGGCGCGCTCCCTGCCCCCGCGTCCTGAGGACTGATCAGCCCCAGGGCCTCCGGCGGTGGTGGCTGAAGCGGCCCGCGGCTGTCGAGCACGAGGATCAGGCCGAGATAGAGCACGCCAATCAGGATCGAGATTGCGCCAGTGACGATCGCCACCCAGCGACCACGGCGGCTGGTGGGGTCAGCCATGGCTGGGATCCTCCAGGCTCGCCAGCACGAGTTCCGCCAGACGCTCCAGGTGAATCGGCTGGGTATGGGGATTGCCGAGCACCGCCTTCAGGTGGTGGCGGCCGCGGTAGTGCGGGCGCGAGAGCATCAACTGCTCGGCCAGCAGTCGCTGACGGGTGAGCAGACTCCAGCTCTCGGCAGCGACAGCGTCGAGGTGCTTCGGCGTGAAGGCCAGCAGGTGCAGATCACCCGAACACAGCTGCAGCCGATCGTCGGCGGACAGAAGGCTGAGGAGATGCTCCTGGCGGCTGATCGCCCCATCGAGCACCGCGGTGACCCCTTCGATGCCCAGCTGGCGGAGGCCCAGCCAGAGCTTGAGGATTTCAGCGGGGCGGGTCCCCTGCAGGCCCCACTCACCGCCGTGGGCAACGCCCCAGCTCGGCTCCATGTAGGGCAGTCCGGTACGGAATGGAGCGTCGAGCTGCTGTGGGTCGGCCAACAGAAGCAGCGAGGAGGTTTTGGTGATCCCCAGCACTTTCTGAGGATTCACCGTGACCGAATCGGCGAGCCCAAGGCCCTCCACCCTGTGGCGCTGTGTCTCCGCCAGGGCAAACACGGCACCGATGGCACCATCCACGTGCAGCCAATGGCCATGGCGCTTGCAGAGCGCGGCGATCGGGGTGAGCGGATCCACCGCTCCACGCACCGTCGTGCCGGCGGTTGCCACCACGGCGAGCACAGGTGTGCCCTGATGCTCGAGCGCGACCAGGGTGCCCTCCAGGGCATCCTGGTCGATGCGCCCGTCCTCCCCAACGGGAATGGAGCGCAGGGCTTCCGGCGGCAGCCCCATCACAGCCACGGCCTTGCGGAGCGAAACATGCGCATCTGCACTGGCAAGCACCACAGCCCTCTGCTCCGTGGCCAGACCCCGGGCGTGACGCGCCGTGACCAGGGCCATCAGATTGGAGAGGGTGCCACCACTTGCGGCCACACCACCGCTCCCGCTCGGCAGCCCAATTGCCTCGGCCAACCAGCCGGTGAGACTGCGCTCCAGCCGACTGAGACTGGGGGAGAGTTCTTCGGCAAGCAGGTTGTTGTTGAGCCCGGCGGCGATCAGATCCCCCACGACCGAGGCGGGCAGGGCAGGGGGGTCGAGATGGGCCAGCGCGCCGGGATGACTGGGGTTGTATGCCCCATCCATGACCAGCTGCAGATCGGCGAGCAGGGAAGCTGTGTCAAGTCCCTGGGCCTGGGGTTCCACCGGCGGCAGCAGGCTCAGGCCCGGCAGGGGGGGGCGCTGATCAGCTGAGGCCAGCCAACGGCAGAGCAACGCCGAAGCCCCCTCGAGGAACTCACCCAGTCGAGGGTCCAGCTCTCCTGGCGCCGGGAAAGGCAGGCTGGGGATCGCCCGCTGGGCAGGTGGCGCGCTAGCCAACGGCGGGCATCTCACATTCACCCATTCTCCACCGTTGGGTGGGCTACAAGTGAGCCATGGTGGATCCGTTTGCGTACAGGTCCCAGACCGACCATTCAAACTGGAATGGGGCACAACCGGATGATCCGCAGCTCAACGCCTGGATGGCGCGGTTACTGCGGCTGGCAGACCGGGTTGGGACGACAGGTGAAGTGCCTGTGGCTGCTGCTGTTCTCGATGGCCAGGGTCGGTGCCTGGGCTGGGGCAGCAACCGGCGCCACCGGCAGCAGGATCCCCTCGGCCACGCGGAGCTGATCGCCCTGGCCCAGGCGGCCCGGTGCCTAGGCGACTGGCGCTTCAACGACTGCACCCTGCTGGTGACCCTGGAGCCCTGTCCGATGTGCGCTGGAGCTCTGGTGCAGGCCCGCATGGGCAAGGTGGTTTTCGGTGCCAGCGACCCCAAGAGGGGTGCCCTTGGTGGCTGCCTCAACCTGGCCATGGATGCATCCGCCCACCACCACATGCAGGTGTTGGGCGGAGTGCTCGCCATGGAAGCTCAGCAACAACTGGAGCAGTGGTTCCGGCAACGCCGGCGTAGTCGTCGGCCGCTCAGACGGCTGTCGCCATAGCGGGGGCAGCGCTTGAACTGCGGAATGCGGGCAGCTCGGTCTCAAACAGGTTGAGCAGCTTGTCCACATTCTCCGGGCGGCTGTTGTAGCCCATCAGGCCGATGCGCCAGATCTGGCCGGCCAGGGCACCAAGCCCGCCCCCAACCTCGATGCCGTGCTCGTTGAGCAGGTGCAGACAGAACGCCTTGCCATCCACGCCTGCGGGGATGCGCACCGTGGTGAGGGTGGGCAGGCGCAGGTGCTCCGGGGCATGGAGCTGCAGGCCAAGGCTCTCCAGACCAGACCAGAGGCGCTCGGCATTGCTGCGGTGGCGGGCCCAGGCATTCTCCAGGCCCTCTTCGGCCAGCAGGCGCAGGGCCTCACGCATGCCGAAGTTCATATTGACCGGTGCAGTGTGGTGGTAAACCCGGTCGCTGCCCCAGTACTGGTTGAGCAGGGTCACATCGAGATACCAGTTGGGCACCTTGCCCTGGCGGGCCATCATCTTGGCCTCAGCCCGGGGACCCATGGTGAAGGGACCAAGGCCGGGCGGGCAACTAAGGCCCTTCTGGCTGCAGCTGTAGGCCAGGTCAACCTTCCACTCGTCGAGATAGAGGGGCACCGCGCCAAGGGAGGTCACGGTGTCGAGCAGGAGCAGGCAGTCGTACTTGCGGCAGAGATCGCCGATGCCATCCATCGGTTGCAGGATGCCGGTGGAGGTCTCGGCATGAACCAGAGCCAGGACCGCTGGGCGATGGGTGGCCAGCGCCTCCTCCAGCTCAGCCAGGGAGAAGGCTTCTCCCCAGGGCTTCTCGATCGTCACCACATCGGCCCGATAGCGGGAAGCCATGTCGGCCAGTCGCAGGCCGAAGTAACCCTTGAGGGCGACCAGCACCTTGTCGCCCGGCTCAATGGTGTTGGCCAGGGTGGCCTCCATGGCGGCACTGCCGGTGCCGCTCATCGGGATGGTGAGGCGATTGTCGGTCTGCCAGGTGTAGCGAAGCAGCTCCTGCACCTCGCCCATCAGCTCCACGTAAAGCGGATCGAGGTGACCGATCGGCGTGCGCGACAGGGCCTGCAGCACCGTGGGGTGCGCGTTGGAAGGACCAGGACCCAGCAGAAGGCGATCGGGTGTGTTGATCGGCGCCAGCGTGCGGCGATGGGCGTTGTTGACGGAAAGCTGCACGGAAGGGCTGGATCCGGGGGGTGTTGGGGGTTGAGCCTAATGAGTGGCGATGGAGGAGTCCGACTCAGCGAGCCCGCACATTGCTGGCGGCCAGGCCGCGGCAGAGATGCTCAAACGGGGGCCGCACCACTGCTGCGGCCTCCATGCCGGCATCGGCGAGCTTCTCGCAGATCACGTCGGCCAGCAGGGCAATGCTGCGCACGGTGGGACCGGTGGGCACGCCGAGGCTCTTGTAGGTGTCGTCGAGCCCGTTGAGCACCCGCTCGTTGAGGATCGTGGCGTCGTCGGCGATCAGGGCGTAGCTGGCGTAACGCAGGAAGTAGTCCATATCGCGCAGACAGGCCGAGAGCCGACGGGTGGTGTAGGCATTACCTCCGGGCAGGATCAGCTCGGGGTCCTCAAGCCAGAGGCGCTGGGCGGCCTCGCGCACGATCTCGGTGGCCTCCCGGTTGATCAGCTCCACGGCTGCCAGGCGAAGGCTGGCCTCGGAGTAGTAGGTCGAGATGCGATCGATGGCATCACGATCGAGATAGCGCCCCAGCTGGTCGTAGCGGCCAATCAGACCGGTGATGGCATCCCGCATGGCTGGAGTGGATCGACGCACCTGGTGCGGAAGCTAGCACTTGGATTTGGCCAAATCCCAGGCCAGCGGCGCGTTCTGGCGGATTTGACAGAAACGGTTACGCAATGGTGGCCTCTGATTTGGTTACAGCCGCTACAAGACGGGTCTGTATCGCTCCGTACGGTCCGGCCACGCCGCACCCGACGGCACCACCCCTTACCCCCGTCATGGCCAAGACCGCCCAGGACGTTCTGCGTCAGATCCAGACCGAAGGCATTGAGCTGATCGATCTCAAGTTTGTCGATCTGCACGGCAAGTGGCAGCACCTCACTGTCTGCAAGGACCTGATCGATGAGGACGCCTTCACCAGTGGTGTGGCCTTCGATGGCTCGTCGATCCGCGGCTGGAAGGCGATCAATGAGTCGGACATGGCGATGGTGCCCGACCCCAACACCGCCTGGATCGACCCCTTCTACAGCCACAAGACCCTCAGCCTGATCTGCTCGATCCAAGAGCCCCGCAGCGGCCAGCCCTACGGCCGCTGCCCGCGCGCCCTGGCCCAGAAGGCCCTCGACTACCTGGGCTCCACCGGCATCGCCGACACCGCCTACTTCGGGCCCGAGCCGGAGTTCTTCGTCTTTGACGATGTGCGCTACACCTCCGGCAGCGGCAGCAGCTTCTACAGCGTCGATTCGATCGAAGCCCCCTGGAACACAGCCCGGCTGGAGGAGGGCGGCAACCTCGCCTACAAGATCCAACTGAAGGAGGGCTACTTCCCGGTGGCTCCGAACGACACGCTGCAGGACATGCGCAGCGAGATGTTGCTCACCATGGGCAGCCTGGGCGTGCCGATCGAGAAGCAACACCATGAGGTGGCCACCGCCCAGCACGAACTCGGCATGAAGTTCGCCGAGCTGATCAGCGCGGCCGACAACGTGATGATCTACAAATACGTTGTGCGCAACATTGCCAAGAAGTACGGCAAGACCGCCACGTTCATGCCCAAGCCCGTCTTCGCCGACAACGGCAGCGGCATGCATGTGCACCAGAGCCTCTGGAAGGGTGGGACCCCCCTGTTCTTCGGCGAAGGCACCTACGCCAACCTGTCGCAAACCGCCCGCTGGTACATCGGTGGCCTGCTGAAGCATGCCCCCAGCTTCCTGGCCTTCACCAACCCCACCACCAACAGCTACAAGCGCCTGGTGCCGGGCTTCGAAGCACCGGTCAACCTGGTGTACTCGCAGGGCAACCGCTCAGCCGCCGTGCGCATCCCGCTCACCGGACCCAGCCCCAAGGCCAAGCGCCTGGAATTCCGCTCCGGCGATGCCCTGTCCAACCCCTACCTGGGCTTCGCGGCGATGCTGATGGCCGGTATCGATGGCATCAAGAACCAGATCGACCCGGGCGATGGCACCGACGTTGACCTGTTTGAGCTCTCCGCCGAGGAACTCGCCAGGATCTCCACGGTGCCCGCTTCCCTGAACGGAGCCCTGGAGGCCCTGGATGCCGACAAGGACTACCTGCTCGCGGGAGGAGTCTTCACCGAAGACTTCATCAACAACTGGATCGCCCTCAAATATGAGGAGGTGCAGCAGCTGCGCCAGCGGCCCCACCCCCACGAGTTCGTGATGTACTACGACGCCTGACGTTGGGCCAGGCCGCCATTTTCACCCCGGCATTGCCGGGGTTTTTGTTTGGCCGTTCGCTCCCGCAGGCGCGGCCGCGGCACCTTCAGCGCTGACGCATCTGGGCGATGGCACTGTCGTGCAGGTGCTTCGCATGGGCTTGGCGAACAGCCCAGGCCTGCAGCTGATGAACGGCATCGCCAGCCGGGTTGAGGTCGTGATGTCGGGTGATCTGGGCCAGCTCGGCGGCATGGCGGCGACGCTGGCGCTGGTGGTCTTGGGCCCAGCTCAGAAACTCACGCTCTGGACCGCCCTGGCGAGCGGCGTTGGCAGGGAGGGGAATGGCGGCCATGGGATCGGTCTCCGAAATCTCACCACGACCCAACTCTGAAGGCGTTTCCGTAGCAATCGCCACCAGATCAGAGATGGCTTCACAGGTCTTCAGGGGTGCGGGCCGGAGCTTCTGAACATCGCCCCGGAGGCTGAGATCTCCCCCCAGTTCGGAGCCAGGCCGCTCAACTCGCACTCAATCCTGGCCATCCGCTGGAATGGGGGCACGCGACTGGCCTGCCATGCCCGATCAGCTCACCAAGCTGGCTTATCAGACACTGCAGCAGGGCAAGGGATTGCTCGGCCTGGTGCACAAGGAAGCCAGCACGCGGCTGATGGCGCTGATGGCGCCATCGGGCACACCCAAGACCGAGCCGGTGCCGCCTGAGTTGCTGGGACGGCTGAAGGCCGCCATGGATGCACTGCACGAACGCGACTGGCAAGAGGCTGAACAGGGGCTCTACCCGGCCTCCCTGCTGTTTGATGCCCCCTGGCTGGACTGGGCCAGCCGCTATCCACTGGTCTGGCTCGACATGCCGTCCACGTGGAGTCGCCGCAGCCAGCGCAACGTGCGCGACCTGCCCCAGGAGGTGGATCCGGACGCCTATCCCGACTACTACCTGCAGAACTTCCACCACCAGACCGATGGCTATCTGAGCGACCACTCCGCCGCTCTCTACGACCTGCAGGTGGAGATCCTGTTCAACGGCACCGCCGACCCGATGCGGCGCCGGGTGCTGGCGCCGCTGCTGAGGGGTCTGCGCAGGTTCAGCGATCGACCATCCAGCAGCCTGCGAGTGCTCGACGTGGCCACCGGCACCGGCCGCACCCTCCGCCAGATCCGTGGTGCGCTGGCCAAGGCGCAGCTGGTGGGTCTGGATCTCTCCCATGCCTACCTGCGACAGGCCAACCGCTGGCTGTCCGAGCTTCCCGGTGAACTGCCCCAGTTGGTCCAGGGCAACGGCGAGGCCATGCCCTTTGCCGAGGGCAGCTTCCAGGCAGTCAGTTGCGTATTTCTGCTGCACGAGCTGCCGGGCGAGGCACGTCAGAACGTGCTCAACGATTGCTTCCGGGTGCTGGAGCCCGGTGGCGTGATGGTGCTGGCCGATTCGATCCAGCTGGCTGATTCGCCCCAGTTCGCCACGGCAATGGAGAACTTCCGTCGTGTGTTCCACGAGCCCTATTACCGCGACTACATCAGCGACGACATCAATGCTCGGCTCAGACAGGCGGGATTTGAAGCCATCACGGCCGAGTCCCACTTCATGACCCGGGTGTGGGCAGCCCGCAAACCCCTCGTCAGCGCCTGAGCCAAACCGCCAGCAGTAGACCCAGGCCTCCCCAGCGCAGTGCACGCCACACCAACTGATCCATGCGCAGCGGCGGTGCGAGCACGGGAGGCAGGGGGTCCAGCAGCCGCTGGGCGAGGGCCTGCCTCTGCCGCTGACGTCGCTGCTGCACGCCAGTGGAGCGGGCGGGCTCAAGTGCCTGGCTGAGCAGGCCATCCAGCTGGTGCAGCAGGCGTATGGGGCGCTGACGCTGGGGGCGTTCAGGAGCCATGGCCAGCGAAACGGGCGGTTCACCCGACAGGATGGCGTGTGGCAGTGAAGCCCGTCCAGGGCGTGAACGTGGTGGAGACGCCTTTCTCAACAGGCCCCAGTGCCAGTCCCCCCCGGGGGGCCACCAGCGGCGGTGGCAACGACGCTACGGGCGGCGAGCGGGGCTGGCCAGCCGGAGCTGCCGCCCAGGCGGTGGCCCTGCAGCGGTTGCTGGCGATTGGGGATCGCGACTGGCATGCTCTCAAGCGTCAGCGCCCACGTCGGGCCGCTGAGCAGCTGGCGGCCGCCCTGGTGCAGCTGCTGGAGGCCGATGACCCACGCCAGAGCCAGGCCGGAATGGCCAGGGCCCAGGCCATCGCCCTGGTGGAACACGCTCTGGGTTGGCTGCGGGCGGAACTCAGCGATCCGGGCTGCCCCCAGCACGGCCAGCGGCGAGGCGAGCCGAAGCAAGGCTGATCACCGAGCGGCTGCTCTGGATGGGTGAGCGCACGAGGGCGGGCCGACGCTGCCGGCGCACGGCCAACTGCAGCCGGTTGCCCCGGTTGCTCCAGCGCACGTCGTCGAAGCAGTGGTGGATCAGAAACAAGCCACGGCCGCCGAGGGCATCAAGCTGCTCCGGCAGCCGGGCGACCCGCTCCTGGGGTGGCACACCGGTGCCCTCATCCTGCACCTGCCAGATCAGCCAGTGGGGCGTCTCGATCCGCCGCACCCTCAGACATTTGGCTGGGTCACAGCCGTTGCCATGGCGTACGGCGTTCACCAGTGCTTCCTGCAACCCAAGCTGGAGCTGCGCCTGGGTCTGCAGACAGGCGATGGGCTCCAGCAACAGCTCCAGCAGGGGAGCCAGCTGCAGTGTGGAGGGGGTGATGAAATCTGACCAGCGCAGGGCCATCGGGCCGGATCCGCGGGTACCGTTTTGACCCTACGCCGCCGTGGGGCGGCATGTCGGCTTTGCCATCAGGCGTTGATGCGCTGTTGCAGTGCCGGGTGCTGGAGCAAGGCATCCATCAGCCGCACGCCGCGCAACTGATTCACCAGAGGCATGTGTCCTTCGGGTGCGTCGATGCTCCACTGGAATCCCCCTGGGTAGCGGGTCCAGACGCCACCGCTCTTCCAGGCCAGCTTGGGCCACAGCTGGTTCCAGCGGCCATTGCAGGCCCGCAACAGCCGACCCTGAACGGAGAAACCGAATCGACCACGGGAGTAGCAGACCCAGAGGCGGTCAAGGCTCTCGAGATCGGCGCTGGCGATGGGCGGAACTTCGCTGTAATACACGTAGCCGCGGCGAACGGCCTCGGGGCTGGCCAGCTCGCGCAGGATCGCACTGGTGATCCTGTCGGCTGCTTCGAACTCCTGCAGCACTAGGTGACGCTGCAGGGGAGCGAAATCGATGCCCTGGGCCGAGCTGGTGGCCAGCCAACCCTGCGGGTAGCGGCTGAAGAAGGAGTCGCGCGGCGCTCCCTGATCGGCCACAAGCAACTGAATCAGAGCCCCTGCCGCCCAGTCGTCGCCGGTGGCATCGAGGCCGGCGATGTGATCAAGAATCAACGGTCGCAGCTCGGCAGCCCGCGTCTCCAGCTGGGGAAGCAGGGTGCGCCGCTGACGGGTGGCAGCAGCCTGGAAACGCTGCAGCAGGTCCTCAGGACTGGCGGTGGCGGTGACCGGTGTACCGGAGAGCATGGACGGCCGAGCCTGATCAATGGAGCCAGCGTGGGCCCACTATGTCAGCTGGGACGGGCAACGGCCGATGACGGAACCGGAGCAAGGGCAGGCTCAGGACGTGAGCATCGAGGCCTTCCTCGATGGCGACGTCACTGCAACTGCAGGTAGCGCCGGTCCGATCCTGGATGTGCGCAGTCCGGCTGAATTCGCCCAGGGGCACATCCCGGGAGCCTTGAACCTGCCGCTGTTCAGCGACGCGGAACGGGCCGCGGTGGGCACCGCTTACAAACAGCAGGGGAGGCAGCAGGCCCTGCAACTGGGACTGGAGGCGGTGGGCCCACGACTGGCGGCCATGGCCAGCGAACTGCAATGCCTGGCGAGCAACGGGGGGGCCCTGCGCATCCACTGCTGGCGCGGCGGGCTGCGCTCCCGGAGTGTGGCCTGGCTGGCGGGGCTGCAACAGCTGCCGGTGCGCCTGCTGGCCGGTGGCTACAAGGCCTACCGGCGCTGGGCCCTGGAGCTGGTGGCCCTGCCCTGGCCACTGCTGGTGCTGGGTGGCCGCACCGGCACCGGCAAGACCGACCTCCTGCTTGAACTCGAGCGACGGGGCAGCGCCGTTGTGGATCTCGAGGGGCTGGCCAATCACCGCGGCAGCAGCTTCGGTGGCCTGGGGCTGGGCGAGCAACCCTCAACCGAGCACTTTGAAAACCGCCTCGCCTGGAGCCTGTGGAAGCTGCGCGGCCAGGGGCCAGTGTGGGTTGAAGCGGAGAGCGCCCAGGTGGGGCGGTGCCGGATCCCCCAACCCTTCTGGACGCAGATGCGCGCGGCACCGGTGCTGGAGATCGAGCGACCACTGGCACAGCGGGTCGAACAGCTGGTGGCGGTGTACGGCTCCCAGGGTGAGGAACCCCTGCGGCTGGCCACCGAGCGGATCGCCAGGCGGCTCGGCCCCCAGCGCACCGCCGCTGCCCTGGCCGCGATCGAGGCTCACGACTGGGCCGGTGCCTGCCGGCAGATGCTCGACTACTACGACCGCTGCTACGACCACGACCTGGCCAGCCGTGAGCAGGCGGCACGGGAGCGGCTCAATCTGGGACTGAGCAGCGTGGCCGAGGCCGCCGAGCTGCTGCTGGGCGCCGCGGCTCGCCATGCCTAGGATCGGATTTTCAACGCGAGAGCATGGGCGCCGCCATTCAGTTCTTCCGTGGCGTGGATGAGCCCGTCGTGCCCGACATCCGCCTGACCCGCTCTCGTGATGGCCGCACCGGCCAGGCGATGTTCGTGTTCGAAGAACCCGATGCGCTGGCCCCCGAGACCATGGGGGACATCACCGGCATGTTCATGGTTGACGAGGAGGGTGAGCTGGTGACCCGCGAGGTCAAGGCCCGCTTCGTGAACGGCAAGGCAAGCGCCCTCGAAGCCACCTACACCTGGAAGAGCCTGGCCGATTTCGAACGGTTCATGCGCTTCGCCGAGCGCTATGCCGACAGCCACGACCTGGGCTTCTCCGGCAACCAGGGCGAAGGGGAATCCGGCGAGAGCAGCGAGGACTGAGTCTTGCGGTTTGGCCAGTGGCTGGGACTGCTGGCGCTCCTTGCAGCCCTGGTGCTGCTCTGGAGCCTGCGCCAGAGCCTGCTCCATCTGTTTGCCGCTGTGGTGCTTGCCATGGCGCTCTGCACCCTGGTGGGATGGGTGCGTCAACGCCTGGGGTGTTCGCGCCCCCTGGCCCTGTTGCTCAGCCTCAGTCTCGTGCTGGTGCTGGTGCTGGTGCTTGGCACCGCGGTGATCCCGCCCTTTGTGGAGCAGTTCTCCGAGCTCCTTGTGAAGCTGCCGGCGGCTGCCACCACCCTGCTGGAACTGGTGCGGGGAGCCATGACCAGTGCCACCGAAATGCTGTACGGCAACAGCCAGGGTGGACTGGGCTGGCTGCGTGACGGGCTCCTTGCAGGCGGCAACGACACCGGCAATCTCAGCGGCGGCGCGCTCCGCCTGCTGGGCCTGGCCGGCGGGCTTGGCACAGGCCTGCTGCAGCTCCTGTTCGTGATCGCCGTTGCGTTGATGATCACGGCCCAGCCCCAGGCTTACCGGGAGGTGGTGGTGCTGTTGGTGCCGTCGTTCTACAGGCGCCGCTTCCGCACGGTGCTGCTGCAGTGCGGCGAGGCGCTCAGTGCCTGGATGGGCGGGGTGCTGATCAGTTCGCTGTGCGTGGGGGTGCTGGCCGCGATCGGGCTTTCCCTGCTGGGCGTGAAGCTGGTGGCCGCCAATGCCCTGCTGGCCGGGCTGCTCAACGTGATTCCCAACGTGGGCCCCACGCTGAGCACGGTGTTTCCGATGTCGGTGGCCCTGCTTGATTCGCCCTGGAAGTCCCTGGCTGTGCTGCTGCTGTACGTCGCTGTGCAGAACCTGGAGAGCTATGTCATCACCCCATCGGTGATGCACCACCAACTGCGCTTGCTGCCAGGACTCACGCTCTCAGCCCAGCTGCTGTTCACGGTGGTGTTCGGTCCTCTGGGGCTGTTGATGGCCCTGCCGCTGGCCGTGTGTCTGCAGGTGCTGGTGCGCGAGATCCTCATCCGCGACGTGCTCGATCCCTGGAAGCGCCTGCGATGAGCAGCCGTACCCTTGTTGGGGCGCTGGCCCTGGTGGTGCTGGGCCTGCTGGCCTGGGAACTGCGCTGGGTGCTGCTCGTGCTGTTCGGCGCCGTGGTGCTTGCCGTGGCTCTGGACGTGCCGATCACGGCGGTACGCCGCTACTTAGCCCTCAACCGCCCTGCCGCGCTGCTGCTCGTGCTGGCGGTTCTCGGCCTGGTGGGCGGCTGGCTGGCGCAGCAACTGCTGCCGGAACTGCTGGAGCAGGTGAACCAGCTGGTGGAACTGGTGCCGGTGCTGGCCCAGCGGCTTGCGGCCCTGAGCCGAGGCGTGAGCTGGTTGCCCAATCTCGAGGGTCAGCTAACGGCGCTGGGCACCTGGGAGAGGCTGCAACCCATCGGCGGCCAGTTGCTGGGCGTGGCTGGAGGAGCCGCCAGCATCACGGTTCAGTTGCTGCTGATGGGGCTCCTGGCGATCCTGCTGGCGCTGGATCCACGCAGTCACCAGAAATTGGTGGTGGCCCTCACCCCGGCCGTCTGGCGAACGGAAATGCGCCAGCTGCTCAGCGATTGCCGCCAGGCCCTGGGCGGCTGGCTGGCCGGCATGACCATCTCGGCAGTGAGTGTCTTTCTGCTCACCTGGGCCGGTCTGGTGGTCCTGCAGGTGCCGCTGGCGCTGCTCAGCGCCCTCGTGTGCGGACTGCTCACCTTCGTGCCCACCGTGGGCCCGACGGCTGCCACCCTGCTGCCAGTAGCGGTGGCCCTGCTGATCTCTCCGGCTCGGATGCTGCAGGTGTTGGTGCTGCGGCTGGTGCTGCAGAACGGTGAGGCCTTTCTGCTCACACCGGTGTTGCTCAGCCGCACCGTGAATCTCCTGCCCACCGTGGCACTCACCGCCCAGCTCTGCCTGGGGGCACTGCTGGGCCTACCGGGCGTACTGCTGGCGCTGCCCCTGGTGGTGGTGTTGCAGGTGATCTGTGAAACCGTGCTGGTACAGCAGGTGATGGATCGCTGGACTCAGCGGTAACGCCTGAGCAGCGATGGCGTGAGCAGCAACACGGCCACCGCCAGGGGATGGCTGCCCAGCGCAAACCACAGGGATGTGAGCGTGAAGTGATCCACGAGCAGCTGCAGTTCCACCCGTAGATCGAGCACCGCCAGCACGGCAAGGATCAGGGGAATGAGCCGCTGGGTCAACGGCCTCTGCCGATGAGAGCCCAAACCTGAAGCACGTCTGGAGGCAGTCAACGGCGACTGAGTACAGGCAGCAGGGTGGGAGCAACAGCAATGCTCGACCAGGCACCAACCACAATCCCCACACTCAGCGCCACGGCAAACCAAACCAGGGTGCTGCCGCCGAACAGGATCAGGGCCACCAGCGGCAGCAGGGTGGTGAAGCTGGTGTAAATCGAGCGGGTGAGCGTGGCGGAGACGGCCGCATCGGCCTGATCCGTGAGGGGCAGATCCTGGAGCTGGACGCGCTTCTCGCGGATCCGATCGAAGATCACCACCGTGTCATTCACCGAATAGCCGGCGATCGTGAGCAGGGCCACGGCAAACAGGCTGTTCACCTCCAGGCCGAGGATGAGCCCGAGCCAGGCAAACAGTCCACAGGTGATCAGCACGTCGTGGCCGAGGCAGAGCAGGGCCAGAACGGCGTAGATGCGGTCGTAGCGAAAGCTGATGTAGATCGCGATCCCGACAAAACTCACCAGCAGCGAGACCAGGCTGGCCTGCAGCAACTGGCTCCCCAGGCTGGGGCCGATCGTGTCAACCGACACACCGCCGCTCACCAACGATCCCAACACTGGCTTGATGGCGCCGTTCACCTGATCCACCTGATCGGGGCTGAGGCTGGGCAGCCGCAGCAGCACGGAGCGTCCGCCGTCGAGCAGCTGCACGGAGCTGCCAGCGAGGTTGGGGGCGGGCTGGCCATCGCTGGGCTGGAGCTTGAGCTGGCCGATGCGATCCTGCAGGGCGGCCACGGTGAGTTCCGCGCAACCTGCGCCACAGTTGCGTTCCAGCTGAATCTGGGTGCCGCCGGTGAAATCCAGGCCCGGACGCAGGGGGGCACCAATGGCTGGATTGAGCCAGGAGAGGGCCAGGCCGAGCACGCTCAGCAGCAAGGCAACCACCGAGACCAGCCAGAGCTGGCGGCGGTGGCGGTTGACGCGGAATGCCTGCAGGCTGTCGAGCAAGGCCATGGGGTTCAGAAAACGGGCTCAGGAAACGGCGGTGGGCAGCTGGGCCGCAGGCAGGAAGTAGCTGGGGCGCCGCAGGGCCGGGTAGCTCATCAGCAGGCGCAGCAGGGTGCGGGTGCAGGTGAGGGCGCTGAACAGGCTGAGAATCACACCGATCCCCAGGGTCACGGCAAAGCCCTTGACCAGACCCGTGCCCAGCAAGAACAGGGCCGCACAGCTGATCAGGGTGGTGAGCTGGCCATCCAGGATCGAGGAGAAGGCCAGGGAAAAGCCTGTATCGATCGAGCGGATGAGGGTGTTGCCATTGCGCAGCTCCTCCTTGATGCGCTCAAAGATCAGCACGTTGGCATCCACCGCCATGCCGAGCGAGAGGATGAAACCGGCAATCCCTGGCAGGGTGAGTGTGACCGGGATCAGGGCGTAGATCGCCAGATTGAACAGGGCATAGAGCGACAGTGCCAGCACCGCCACCAAGCCGGCCAGGC
The DNA here is from genome assembly GCA_044352535.1 of Prochlorococcaceae cyanobacterium. GTDB lineage: Bacteria > Cyanobacteriota > Cyanobacteriia > PCC-6307 > Cyanobiaceae > NIES-981. Next base: position 611 of record JBILDP010000030.1, on the reverse strand, counting down.
GATACACCAGCACCATGAACACAGCCACCAGCGCCAAACCCGAGAGGGCGGCGACCAGGCTGGTCCGCACGTTTTCTGCACCCAGGGTGGGTCCAACAGTGCGGACCTCGATGATCTTCACCGGCAACGGCAGGGAACCACCGCGCAGCTGCACCTCGAGTTCGCGGGCCTCTTCGGCCGAGAAGTTGCCGGTGATGCTGGCGGCACCGCCGGTGATGCCTGCGGCCTGAAACTCAGGTCCCACACTGGCCTCACTGATCGAACGACCATCGAGCACGATGCCCAGCAGTCGGCCGGTACCGGCGATCGAGCGGGTGAGTTCAGCGAATTGTTCGCCGCCCTCGCGGTTGAAATTGAGCGTCACATCCCAGGCATTGCCTGATTGCTGCTGCTGGCGGCCAGCACCCACCAGATCCTTGCCGGTGAGCCTGGCCGGCTCATAGAGGGCCACGATGTCGGCGTTGAGGCGCTGCAGGTCGGCCTCCACGGTCTTCAGATCGGCCGCCTTGCCATCCGCGGCCTCGTTCTGGCCCTCGCCAGTGCCCTCGTCATCGCCGTTGGCCTTGCCGCTGAGGCGCACCTGCAGGGCTTGGGCCTGGCGCTTGAGCTTG
>JBILDP010000174.1:0-4771 GCA_044352535.1 Prochlorococcaceae cyanobacterium | reverse complement strand
CGTCGCCGGCAAACCAGCCACTCCCCGCGCCACTGGCCGCCATCGTGCTCACCAGCAGCAGCTGCACCGCCACCAGGGTGGTTTTGGTGGCAGGCCGGATGCCCTTGAACTGGGCCATGCGGAAAAATTCCAGCAGGCCGAGGTGCACGATCACCCCCACGGCCGCGGTGAACCACCAGCCGCCCAGCCACACCACCACGAAGCCAAACGCACCCGCCGCCCAGCCGCTCAGCAGCCGGGACAACGATGTGGTGGTGCGGGGAGCGGGAATCACGCGGCGATCACGCGGGTGAGAGCGGGCGCTCAGCCGCTATCACAAACAGCGGCTCGGCAGCCGCCAGCTTGGCCTGACTGCCGCGCCGCTGCATGCGGTGCACGGTGGCCTGCACCACTTGGAGATCGGAGGCACCCAGCTGGCTGAGGGTGTCGGTGGCATCCACCAGTCCCTCCAGGCTGGCGGTGCTGATCACCAGCCGCCCCTCGGGCCGCAGCACAGGCCACACCGCCTCGAGCACCGATCCCAGCGGCCGGGCCACCTCCAGCAGCACCCGATCAGGCGGCCCCGGCAGACAGGCCAGGTCGTCGGGGGCAGCACCGGCATGGATGTGCAGATTGTGGATCGCAAACCGCTGGCGGTTGCGCTCCAACAGCTCGATCGCCTCGGGGTCGCGTTCCAGGGTGTGCACCGAGCCCCGCGGCATCAATCGGGCGATCTCCAGGGCCAGAGCACCGGTGCCGCCACCCACATCCCACACCAGCGAGTCGGGCCTGGGGCGCAGGTGAGCCAGCAGCATCACCCGCAGCTCCATCGGCGTGGGGCTGAAGCCGGGAGCGTCCTCAAACACCCCATCCGGCAGACCGGGGGTCACGAAGTCCCAATGGATCGCGGGGGTGCTGGTGGCGGCAGGGGAATCGTGCATGGCCCCGGGCGGCGGCTAAGCGGCCACAACCCTCACGGTATCAGCGATCTGATCACCCCACTGCGGGCGCTGCTCCGCCAGCCAGGCGGCCCGGGGAGCATCGATGCGCTCTCCCGGGATCAACAGGGGAATGCCAGGGGGGTAGGGACAGAGAGGCTCGGCGGCGATCCGACCCGCGGCCGCCGCCAGGGGCACGGCCTCAGAGGGGGAGCGCCAGGCCAGGCCCACCGGCAGCTCGGGCTCAGCCACCAGTGGCAGGGGCGGCCGGCTGAACGGCGGCAACGGCGACCCGCCAAGGGCCCGGCGCAGGGCCAGCAGCCGGTGCGGCAGCCGCCAGGCCAGGCCAGGCGGCGGTGCCATGCCCAGGCAGAAGGTGAGCGTGCCGGGCTCCGGCAGCTCGGCGATCACGCCGCGGGCCATCAGCCAGTCGTCGGCCGCCAGGCCGCTGAAGCCCTGGGCGGCGCAATCGAGCACCAGCCGCAGCGGGTCGTGGTTGGCCACCAATGGCAGGCCCAGGGCCGCGCAGCGCCGGCGCAGGCGCTCACCTGCAGCCGCGGCCCCTCGCCACTGGCGCTGGCCGGCCTCGCTCACCAGCTGATCGAGGCTGTGCTCGGCCGAGGCCAATAGCAAGGCGCTGGGGCTGGAGGTCTGGAGCCAGAGCAGGGCCCGCTCCAGTGCCCCGGCCGGCAGCCGCGGTCCCTGGGCCAGCAGGGCCGCGCTCTGGGCCAGGCCACCGGCGCCCTTCTGGCAGGAGAGCACCACCAGGTCGGCGCCGGCCGCCAGGGCCTCGCCGCGGCCGTGGGCCTGGTCCACCAGCACCGGCAGGCCCTGGCGGTGGGCCAGGGCCACCAGCTCCGGCAGGGGAGCCACCAGCCCCTGGTAGCTGGGCGACACCAGCACCACGGCTGCCAGGGGGCCCGCCGCCAGGGCCGCCGCCAACACCGCCTCCAGGTGGGTGGCGCGGGGTGGCAACCACAGCCCCGAGGCCGGATCGAAGGGCAGGTCGAACAGCACCGGCCGCAGGTCACCGAGCACGCAGCCATGCAGCAGCGAGCGGTGCAGGTTGCGCGGCAGCAGCACCCGGGCGCCGGGTGGAGCCAGGGCCAGCAGAGCCGCCTGCAGCAGGCCACTGGCCCCGTTCACGCCAAACCAGCAGCGCTCCGCCCCCAGCCGCTCGGCGCAGCGGCGCTGGGCCGCCGCCACCGCCCCCTCCGGCTCCAGGGGGCCGCCGAACTCGGGCAGTTCAGGCAGATCCCAGCTGCCCGGCCGGCGCCGCAGCAGGCGCCGCAGGGCGGGAGGCAGACCTCTGCCGCGGCCGTGGGCCGGCAGATGCAGGGGCAGCGCCATGGCCGGCCGGCGGGGATTTCTAGAGTTTGCCGATCTCCTGGCCCACGCCCGTGACCTCCTCCGGCATCAGCTACGACCCCGGAGCCGACCTGCGCTGGCTGCTGCTGCGCCCCTGGATCCTGTTCAGCAGGCTCACCGCGGTGCTCTGGCAACTGGGCAGCCTGGTGATGGCGGTGCTGGTGCAGGGCAACAGCCGCGACGCCGGCGTGCAGCAACGGCTGGCCCGGCGCATCTTCACCACCCTCACGGGCCTGGGCCCCTGTTTCATCAAGGTGGGGCAGGCCCTCTCCACCCGTCCCGACCTGGTGCGACGCGACTGGCTGGAGCAGCTCACCCGGCTGCAGGACGACCTGCCCCCCTTCCCCCACGCCGTGGCCCTGGCCACGATCGAGGCCGAGCTCGGCGCCCCGGCCGACCAACTGTTTGAAGAGTTTCCCGACTACCCGGTGGCGGCGGCCAGCCTGGGCCAGGTGTACAAGGCCAGCCTCGGTGATGGCCACTGGGTGGCGGTGAAGGTGCAGCGCCCCAACCTGGCCTTCATCCTGCGGCGCGACCTGGCCATCATCCGCCTGCTGGCGGTGAGCTTCGGGCCGCTGTTGCCCCTCAATCTGGGCTTCGGCCTGGGCGAGATCATCGATGAATTCGGCCGCTCCCTGTTCGAGGAGATCGACTACCGGTGTGAGGCCGACAACGCCGAACGCTTCGCGGCCCTGTTCGCCAAACACCCGGAAGTGACGATCCCAGCGGTGGAGCGCCATCTCTCCAGCCAGCGGGTGCTCACCACCAGCTGGATCCATGGCACCAAGCTTCAACAGCGCCACGAGCTGGAGGCCCGCGGCCTCGATCCTTCGGCCCTGATCCGCACCGGCGTGATCGCGGGGCTTCAGCAGCTGCTCGAATTCGGCTACTTCCACGCCGATCCCCACCCCGGCAACCTCTTTGCCCTCTCCGGCAAGACCGGCTCCCTGGGCCATGTGGCCTATGTGGATTTCGGGATGATGGATTCGATCAGTGATGCCGACCGGCTCACGCTCACCGGGGCCGTGGTGCATCTGATCAACCGGGATTTCCGCGCCCTGGCGCAGGATTTCGTGAGCCTGGGGTTTCTCAACCCGAAAACCGATCTGGAGCCGATCATTCCCGCCCTCGAGCAGGTGCTCGGCAGCGCGGTAGGCGAGAACGTGAGCAACTTCAACTTCAAGGCGATCACCGACCGCTTCTCGGAGTTGATGTATGCCTATCCCTTCCGGGTGCCGGCCCGCTTCGCCCTGATCATCCGGGCGGTGGTGAGTCAGGAGGGTCTGGCGCTACGGCTCGATCCCAGCTTCAAGATCGTGGCGGTGGCCTACCCCTACGTGGCACGGCGCCTGCTGGCCGGCGACACGGCCGAGATGCGCAGCAAGCTGCTGGAGGTGCTGTTCGATGCCAGCGGCCGGCTGCGGATCGAACGGCTCGAGAATCTGCTGGCCGTGGTGGAGGGAGAGGGTCCCTCGGTGAGCCTGCTACCCGTGGCCGGGGCCGGTCTCAGGCTGCTGCTTGGACCGGATGGCAGCGAACTGCGCCAGCGCCTGCTGCTCACCCTGGTGCAGGGCGACCGCCTCCATACCGACGACCTGCGTGCCCTCACCGGACTGCTGGGCCGCACCTTCAACCCGCGCAAGCTGGCCGGCACCATGCTGCGGCGGCTCAACCCCCTGGCCCCTGCCGCGGCGGCCTGAGTCGGCAGGCGGGGGCGGCACCGCCGCTAGGGTCGCGGCACTTCAGGCCGTGCCGCCGTGCCCACCGACCCGATCACCCTCAGCGAAGCTGCCGCCGATCTGGCCACCGGTGCCTATGGCGATCTCGATGCCTACGAGATCCTGCTGGAATACGCGCCGATCCTGCAGCCCCCCTACCTGCTGGCCGGCGTGGGTCTGGCGATCGGCATGTTGTGCGGGCTCACCTTTGCCCGTCTGGTGAAACTCCGCCTGGAGGCCTGGAAACAGGACCGGCTGGCCATGCTGCCCCTGGGCAACGGCACCACCACCCTGCCCTACATCGGCGTGGTGCTGGGCATCACACTGTTCATCGGCGGCAGCCTGCAGGTCTTCGGCTTCTCCGCCGGCGTGGCCCTGCTGGTGTCGTTCGTGCTGTCGATCGGCACGGCCGGAGCCCTGTGGGTTCAGCTGGAGCGGCTGATGGCCCAGGTGGAGGCGGGTAACTTCCGCGCCGTCGACTTCGACAACTTCGACGAATTCTTCTAGGCCGCCAGATAACCCTCAAGCATGCGCGACTGGGAGCGGATTCCCTCAAGCGCCTTGCGCTCCAGGTTGCGGGTCTTGTCGCGGCTGATGCCGAGGGTCTTGGCGATCGAGCTGAGGCTCATCGGCTCCCCACCCTCCGGCACATCGGCGCAGGGGATGCCGTAGCGCATCTTCAGCACCCGGCCCTGCAGCTCCGGCAGCTGCTCCAGCAGCGCCCGCAGGTCGCCTTTCAGGCACTCGCCATCCAGCCGCTCCTCCGGC
>JBILDP010000029.1:0-15722 GCA_044352535.1 Prochlorococcaceae cyanobacterium | reverse complement strand
CTGCCCGGCGTGATCACCACGGCAGTGGGCTACGCCGGCGGCCAGCTCGCCGATCCCTCGTATCAGCAGGTGTGCTCCGGCCGCACCGGCCATGCCGAGGTGGTGCGGGTGGTGTGGGACAAGACCCAGATTGATTTCAGTGATCTGCTCAAGCTGTTCTGGGAGTGCCACGACCCCACCCAGGGCGACCGCCAGGGCAACGACAGTGGCAGCCAGTACCGCTCCGCCATCTATGTAAACGACTCGGCGCTGCTGGAGCTGGCCAAGGCCAGCTGTGATGCCTATCAGCAGTTGCTGCACCAGGCGGGCTACGGACCGATCACCACCGAGATCCGCAGCGATCAACGGTTCTGGCCGGCCGAGCCCTACCACCAGCAATATCTGGCCAAACCCGGCAGTCGCCCCTACTGCTCGGCCCAGCCCAGCGGCCAGCGCCTGGGGGCCTTCCCCGGTGCGGCCTACCGCCTGGATCCCCGGGTGTGGGACTTCTACGACTGGTCGATCAGCCATTGCGTGCTGCGGGGCGACAACGCTCCGATCCGTCTGACGAGCTCGCCGGCGACTACCCCCTGAACCCGATGTCCCCTCTGCTGTCGCTGCTGGCCGGTGCGGCGCTGGCCGCCGGCTCTCCCTGGTGGGAGGACTACACCACCAGGGAAATCTTTCTCTGCCCCAACGAGGGCAGGGTGGTGCTGGAGCGCAACGACGCCCAGGCCTCGCTGGTCACCGGCCGCTACCGATCCACCCTGTTTCGCGACGCCAGCGTGACCGGCGCCCTGCGCTATCGCAATGAGCTGATCAGCGTGAGCCTGCGCGGCGATGTGCTCACCATGGAGCGCCTGCCAACCCGGGTGGAATGCCTGCGCACGGAGCAGGTGTGATGAACCCCTTGCCCGATCGCGTAGTGATCACGGTGCTGGCAGCCACGGTGGGGATCTGTTTCGCCCTGGTGTTCTGGTTCGTGCGCTTGCAACCCAGCCAGGAGCTGCCGATGCAGTGGCGAGAGGGTCCATCTGCAACGGTTCCCTCAGCCACTGGCCACGCTGTGATGGGAGTGCTCCTGTGAACCAGCCCCCGCAGGCGAACAGCCCCGAACCTGAACCCGGCGATCTGCCGCCTCGCCAACTCCACCCACTGCCGCGGGGATTGGTCGAGCTCTATGGCCTGCTGGCGGTGCTGGTGGTGCTGGTACCGGAGTGGATGGCGGAGGGAGCGCTCTGGGGCTGGTCCCCACCGCGACGGAACACCAGCCTCCCTGTCGCATCCAGCGCCTGGCAGAAAGTGCCGGAGCTTCGGCTGGCCAGCATGAGCCTCTCAGAACTGCGCCTGCTGGCGGCCGAGCTGCGCCTCAGCCACTACGGCAGCCTGCGGAGGGAGCGCCTCAGCGCCAGGCTCCTGAGGCAGCTCAAACGCCGCAAAGCGCTGTGATAGCTTTGCTTCTGCCGGGGCGTAGCGCAGCTTGGTAGCGCACCACTTTGGGGTAGTGGGGGTCGTGGGTTCAAATCCCGCCGCTCCGATTCAACCGGCACCGCCTGAAGGTTGATTCCATCAGGCGTTCCATCTGTTCAGGGTCTGCTTCAGCAGCCAGACCATCAGCCGGCTACCCAAGCCGGCTTTTTTGTTGTCAGCGCAGCCGCGTTCTCCCGCCCATCCGCATCAGCCAGCGGTTGACCCTGGGGCGCAAAGGGGGAGGAACTTCCCCATGCAGTTCCTCCAGTTCGTGGGCGGCCAGGCGGTGCATCTCGCGCACATCCACGCGCCAGAGGGCCTCAGCCTCGCGGATCAGGCGGGCCCAGGTGCGAACCACCTGCCAGCGCATCAGCTGCAGACGGGGGGAGGCCATTTCACGGCTCTGGATGCTCTCAGGCTGACGAGCCAGCCAGCCCAGGGCAGGTGATCACCTGCAGGGCTTCAGGAACCTGAAGCAAATCCGTACAGTCCTGAGACGCTCAGGCCGCCTCCACCGGCTGCACGGGGAAGCTGAGCGCCCGAGCCTCCCGCTGGCTCAGACGCCGGGTCCAGGCACCCGGCACCGGATCATTCCAGCGGAAGCCGGCCTCCTTGGCACGGTGGCGCTCGGCATAGCTCAGCTGGGCGCGGAACAGCTGACGCGGCTCAAGAGCTGTCTGCAGCAGGTGCTCCAGGTTGGCGCAGCGCTCAAACACCTGAGCCAGATAAATGCAGTCGGTGAGCGCTCGGTGGGCAGCCCACACCGGCACGCCAAAGGCGAGTGCCAGATCCCGCACGGAGGGGTTGGCGCGCAGCTGACGCTCAGCAGGCCAGCGGATGTCATCCATCGAGCAGATCCACGACTTGCTGATCGCCGGCAGCTCCCCGGTGCCGAACCACTGGCGGTCAAAGGCTGCGTTGTGGGCCACCACCGCATCGGCAGCAGCCAGCATCGCCTCAAAACAGCTCAGCCCGGCCTGCCAGGGCTGGGGCAGCTGGGAGATGGCGGCGGGAATCCCGTTGATCGGCTCAGCTGGATTGCTCTCCACCGGCAACAGGAACGAGACCTGAGCCAGCACCACCCGCTCCGGCACCCTGAACAGCACCGCCCCAACCTCGACACAGGCCCCGGAGCTGGGGTCGAGCCCAGTGGTTTCGGTGTCGAGGATCAGCAGCTGCTGGGGGCAGCGCGTGCGGGTGGATTCGCTCTGAGCCAGCGGCGGCAACTCCACGCTCGGGGGCCGGGTGGCCGGCGACGCGCTTGCGGAAGCTTCAGGGGCCTGCAGCAGATCCGATCGTGCCGGTGGTGCGGGCTCAGCCGCCGGTGCCAGCTCCAGCTCGGGCCAGAGGCTGGGTTGCTCGGGCAGGGCAGCCGACACGGCGGACAGACAAACCATGGGCCTCCATGGTCCCAGGTGAGGCAATAGGGTTTCGCCATTGCCCTCCTGAGCCATGGGACTCTCCGCTGGCGATCGCGCCCCCCTGATCGACCTGCCTGACCAGCAGGGCACCCAGCGCCGCAGCGATCAGCTCAATGGCCAGCCCCTGGTCCTGTTCTTCTATCCCAAGGACGACACCCCGGGCTGCACGATGGAGGCCTGCGCCTTCCGCGACAGCTATGCCGACATCCAGGCTCTCGGGGCCATGGTGTGGGGGGTGAGCGGCGACAACGCAGACAGCCACCAACGCTTTGCAGCGCGTCACAACCTGCCCTTCCCGCTGCTCGTGGATCAGGGGGACCGGCTGCGTCGGGCCTTCGGCGTGCCCTCGGTGCTGGGGCTGCTGCCGGGCCGCGTCACCTATGTGATCGATGGCGAGGGGGTGATCCGCCACGTGTTCAACAACCTGCTGGATGGCCCAGCGCACCGGCGCGAGGCCCTTGAGGCCCTGCACAGGCTGCAGTCAACCTGATGCCCCGCTGGCGGCAACGAGGATCACTGTGGCTGCTGGATCCGGCCGGCTCGCCAGCGGGGCGGCCATTGGGCACCATCGCCTTCATTGGCGGCAGCTACCTGGCGGCCACGCCCCAGCTCAGCTACCGGCGGCTGCTGGAGGCGCTGGCCCAGCGCGGCTGGAGCATCCAGGCCTGGAGCTACGTGCCGGGCTTCGATCACCAGGCCCAGGCCAATGAGGCCTGGCGGGCCTTTCGGGACGCCGCGGCGGCGACAGGTCCAACCACCTGCACCCTGCGGCTTGGCCACAGCCTCGGCTGCAAGCTGCACCTGCTTGCCCCCGATGACGGCCGTGGCTGCGACGGCCTGGTGGCCCTGAGCTTCAACAACTTCTCGGCCGAGCGCTCGGTGCCGTTGCTGGCCGAACTCGGCCAGCAACTCAACTTCCGCAGCGAATTCAGCCCCTCACCCCAGGAGACCCTGGAGTTGGTGGGGCGCAATTACCGCCAGCAGCGCAACCTGCTGGTGCGCTTCAAGCGCGACAGCATCGACCAGAGCTCCAGGTTGCTGGGGGTGCTCCAGGCGCGGCCAGGCGACTCCACCAGCCTGCTTGAGCTGCCCGGGGATCACCTGGCCCCAGCCAGCGGCGGGCTGCGCCGGCAGCTGCTGGGGGCCTGGGCCGATGACCCCCAGCGCATCCGGGTGATCGAGCAGCTGGCCGAGGCGATCAGCCGCTGGGCCCCTCAGACCCGCAGCTGATCCAGCACCGAGCGATCCTCCAGGGTCGACGTGTCGCCGCTCACCTCCTGGCCGGCCGCCAGGGAGCGCAGGATGCGGCGCATGATCTTGCCGCTGCGGGTCTTGGGCAGGGCATCGGAGAAGCGGATCTCATCGGGCCTGGCGATCGGGCCGATCTCCTTGCCCACGTGGGTGCGCAGCTCGGCCACCAGGGCGTCATCACCGCTGCGGCCGGCCTCCAGGGTCACAAAGGCCACGATCCCTTCGCCCTTGAGCTCATCGGGCCGGCCCACCACGGCGGCCTCGGCCACCGCCGGATGGCTCACCAGGGCACTCTCGATCTCCATCGTGCCGAGGCGGTGGCCGCTCACGTTGATCACGTCGTCAACGCGGCCCATCACCCAGAAGTAGCCGTCGCCGTCGCGGCGGGCGCCATCGCCGGCGAAGTAGAGCCAGGAGCCGTCGGCCGGGCGGATCTCCTCCCAGTAGCTCTTGCGGAAACGCTCCGGATCGCCGTGCACCGTGCGCATCATCCCCGGCCAGGGGCGCCGCACCGCCAGGTAGCCGCCGGCATCAGCGGGTTGCGAGACGCCCTGGTGGTCAACGATGTCGGCGGCGATGCCGGGCAGGGGCAGGGTGGCCGAACCCGGCTTGGTGGGAGTGGCGCCCGGCAGGGGGCTGATCATCACGCCGCCGGTCTCGGTCTGCCACCAGGTGTCCACCACCGGGCAGCGGTCGCCGCCGATCACATCGCGATACCACATCCAGGCCTCGGGATTGATCGGCTCGCCCACAGTGCCGAGGATGCGCAGCGAACGCATGTCGTATTGGTCGGGCACCTCGCGGCCGCTCTTCATGAAGGCGCGGATCGCCGTGGGCGCCGTGTAGAAGATCGTGCAGCGGTGCTTCTGGATCACCTCCCAGAAGGCACCGGGCTTGCTCGGGCGCGGCGCGCCCTCATACATCACCGTGGTGGCGCCGTTGGAGAGCGGGCCATAGACGATGTAGCTGTGGCCGGTGATCCAGCCCACATCGGCGGTGCACCAGTGGATGTCGTCGTCGCGGATGTCGAAGATCCACTGGAAGGTGAGGTGGGCCCAGAGGTTGTAGCCGGCGGTGGTGTGCACCACCCCCTTGGGCTTGCCGGTGGAGCCGGAGGTGTAGAGCACGAACAGGCGGTCTTCGCTGGCCATGGGTTCGGCCGGGCAGTCGGTGCTCTGGCCCTCCACCAGCTCGTGCCACCACTGGTCGCGGCCCTCGGTCATGGCGCAGGCGCCACCGGCGCCATCCAGCCGCCGCGCCACCAACACGTGCTCCACGCTCGGGGCACCACCATTCGTGCCCAAGGCCTCGTCCACCGCCGGCTTGAGCGGCACCGGCTTGTCCTTGCGGAAGCCGCCGTCGGCGGTGATCACCGCCTTGGCCTGGCCATCGATCAGCCGGTCGCGCAGGGCATCGGCGGAGAAGCCGCCGAACACCACCGAATGGGGCGCACCGATGCGGGCGCAGGCCAGCATGGCGATCGCCGCCTCTGGGATCATCGGCATGTAGAGGGCCACCAGATCGCCCTTGCCGATGCCCAACGCCTTGAGCGCATTGGCGGCCTTGCACACCTCGGCGTGCAGCTGGCGGTAGGTGAAGGTGCGGGTGTCGCCCGGTTCGCCCTCCCAGATCAGGGCCGTCTTGTCGGCGCGGGGACCATCGAGGTGGCGATCGAGGCAGTTGAAGCTGAGGTTGGTGGTGCCGCCCTCAAACCACCTGGCGAAGGGCGGGTTGCTCCAGTCGAGCACCGTGTGGAACGGCTCGAACCAGTGCAGCTCGCTGCGGGCCAGATCCCCCCAGAAGCCGTCGGGATCGGCCTCAGCCTGGGCGCAGAGGGCCTGATAAGCCTCGAGGGAGCCGATGCGGGCACTCGCGGCCAGCTCCGCCGGCGGCGTGAACAGCCGCTGCTCCTGCAGCACCGACTCAATCGTGGGGGCCTGACCCATGGCGACGCCAACAACAAGAGGAGATGGGGGCCATTCAAGCGGGCAGCACCGGGCTGGCGCCGCGGCGGATCAGCGCTGTAACAGGCTCCGCCCGGGCCGCGATCGCCCACAATCAGGCCATGGTGCTTCCCGCCGCCTGCCTGTTCGATCTCGATGGCCTGCTGCTCGACACCGAGCCGCTGCATGCCCAGGCCTGGCGGGAAGCCGCTGCCCACTTCGGCTGCCCCCTTTCGGCGGAGCAACTGCTGGCGTTGCGGGGCCGCCGCAGGCTCGATTGCGCTGCCCAGGTGATCCACTGGATTCAGCAGAGCGGCGGCCAGCCCCCCAGCAGTGATGCCCTGCTGGCGGTGCGTCAGCCAATCGCCGAAGCCCTGCTTGGGCATGCGCGGCCCACCCCCGGAGCTGTGCACCTGGTGCGGCGCTGCCAGGAGTTGATGATCCCCATGGCCCTGGCCACCAGCAGCTCCCGCGCCGCGGTGGAGCTCAAGGCCCGCCCTCACCCCTGGCTCGCCGCCATCGCCACCCGCGTGCATGGCGATGATCCCGAACTGGAGGCCGGCAAGCCCGCGCCGGATGTCTTCGTGCTGGCCGCCAGCAGACTCAGCGTGCCGGCGGCCGCATGCTGGGCCTTCGAGGATTCACCGGCGGGGGCCCAATCGGCCCTCGCCGCGGGCTGCCAGGTGCATGTGGTGCCGGCGCCCGACCTCAGCGGCGACGACCGAGCCCGGCTCTATCCCGGCATTGAAATCTTCCTCAAGAGCCTGGAGCAGGTGCGTCTGGAGTGAAGGGTCAGTAGAGCCGACTCAGCACAAAGTCGGGCAGAGCGCGCAGGGCACGGCTCGAATCGGAGGTGGGCAGCCAGGCCAGGGCCTGGGCGGCCTCGCGGGCGAAACTCTCAGCGAGCGCTCGGGAACGCTGAATCGCCTCACAGCCCCGCACCAGCTCCAGTGCCTGCTCCAGATCACCCTCCTGGCTGAATTCCCGGTCGATCAGGCCGGCGAGGGCCGGCCGCTCCTCAAGCGCATAGAGCACGGGAGCGGTGAGATAGCCACTGGCCAGGTCACTGGCGGCCGGCTTGCCCAGTTGCTGATCGCTGCCGGTGAAGTCGAGGATGTCGTCGACCACCTGGAAGGCGAGTCCCAGCTGGCGGCCGAATCGGTAGAGCTCATCGAGCCGAACCTCGGGCAGACCACTCAGAACACCGGCGGCCCGGGCGCTGTTGGCGATCAGGGAGGCTGTTTTGCAGTAACTCTTCTCGAGGTAGGTCTCGAAGCTCTGGCCGGTGTCGTAGCGGAACAGGCCCTGCTTCACCTCGCCATCGGCCAGGTCCATGATCACGCGGCTGAGCAGTTTCACCACCTCGAGGTCGTCGAGGTTGGCCAGGTGCCAGCTGGCCTGGGCAAACAGAAAATCACCGGCCAGCACCGCCACCCGGTGGTTGAAACGGCTGTGCACGGTGGCCACGCCGCGGCGGGTGGCGGCCTCATCCACCACGTCGTCGTGAACCAGCGAGGCGGTGTGGATCATCTCGGTGATCTCCGCCAGGCGGCGATGCCGGGGCGTGAGGACACCATCAGGGGCAATCGCCCGCGAGAGCAGCAGCACGATGCCGGGTCGGATGCGCTTGCCCCCGGCGGCGAACAGGTGCTCTGCCGCTGCCTGCAGGATCGGATGGCCGGCCCCGATCAGGTTGCGCAGATCAGCCAGCAGGGCATCGAGATCGGCCTCGACGGGCTGGAGGAGCTCTGCAACCGTTGCCACAACACCTCCGTCGTGCCGGGATCCTAGAAGGCTCAGTGGTCCGTCCGCAGGTCGACGGCCAGGTCCACCTGTTCCACAGCGGGGCAGTGGCCGAGCCAGCCGGCCGCCCCCCTGGCGAAGGCTTCGGCACACCCGGTGACGCACAGACGCACCCGTTGATCGTGCGGCGGCACCGGCGCAGCCCGCAGCTCCCCCTCCGGCTGGTCGCCCAGGCTGCCCAGAAGCGGGCCCAGACGCTGTACCGCCGCCACGGCCGGATCCACCAGCTGCACGTGGGGCGGCAGCAGGCAGGCCAGCAGCGGACGCAGCATCGGGTAGTGGGTACAGGCCATCAGCACCGTGTCGACCCCAGCCTCCAGCAACGGTTTGAGGTAGGCCTCAGCAGCACGCCTGAGCTCCGGTGCCTGCAGATCACCGGCCTCGATCAGTGGCACGAAGGCCGGGCAGCCCACCTCAATCACCTCGGCGCCGGGGCGGGTGGCATGGATGGCGCGGCGGTAGGCACCGCTGGCGGCGGTGGCGGGGGTGGCCAGCACACCAACGCGATCGCTGCTGATATCGGCCGCCACGCTGTCGATCAGGCCGATCACCGGCACCCCCGCTTCCGCCACCGCCACATCCAGGGCCAGGGCATTGGAGGTGTTGCAGGCCATCACCAGCACCCCCACCCCCTGGTGACGCAGCCAGCGCACCACCTCGGCCGCGATGGCGCGGATCTCTTCGGCACTGCGCTGGCCATAGGGCACCCGTGCCGTATCGCCGAGATACAGACAGGGCGAGTGCGGGTAGCGCTCCAGCACGTGGCGGAGCACGGTGAGGCCACCCAGACCGCTGTCAAACAGGCCAACGAGATGGGTCATGACTGGCCCTGCAGATAGTCGAGGACGCCGGCGGCGAGGGCCAGGGCCATGCGACGCCGGTAGCTGGCATCGACCAGCCGGGACGCATCCAATGAGCCGGTGACGAAGCCCATCTCCACCAGCGCCGATGGCATCACGGTGCGTCGGATCACGAAGAAGCGCCCGGTGCGCACCCCACGGTCGGGCGTGCCGGGGGAAATCGCCAGCATCTGCTGCTGCAGGGCGGCCGCCAGGGCGCGGGAGCGGCTGCCGGCCCCTTCGAAATAGAAGGTCTCGATGCCATTCACATCGGGGCGCGCCATGCTCAGGGCGTTGGCGTGAACGCTCACGAAGGCATCGGCACCGGTGCTGTTGGCCAGCGACACCCGGGGCGGCAGGTCGACATCCACCTCACTGGTGCGCGTCATCACCACCTGCACGCCGCGCGCCTGCAGCAGGCGGGCCATCTGCAGCGACACATCCAGCACCACATCGGTCTCCCGCAGACCACCGATGCCCACCGCCCCGGGATCGGGGCCACCGTGGCCGGGGTCGATCACCACCTTGAAGCGGCCACGGGGCACCACCGGCAGACCATCGGCCGAGAGCGGGGCGGTGGCGGTGGGAAACGGACTGAAGTTGCCAGGCGCGGCAGCCACGGTGGGGCGATCCAGATCGCCCTCTCCGAGGGCCAGCAGGCCGCGCACCGGCAGCCCCCGGAACACCATTTCCCAGCGGTCGCGAGCCGTGCCCACGAGCCTCAGCTGGGCAGGATCCAGCTCCGTGCCGGGAGCGAACTCCACCACCAGACGGGTGGTGCCGCCGTCGGGGCGACCAACCCGCACCTCCCGGATCACACCACTGCCTCGCACGGTGCGACTGCGGGCAGGAGCACCCGGCAGATCCACCCACACCCGCGGCCCCCGCACACCGGACCCGGCCTCATAGAAGGCCTGCAGCTGCACGTTGGGACTGGTGCGCAGCTGGAGCACCCCCTCCCGGTTGATACGCCAGGCAGCCAGGCTGGAGGCCAGGGCGGGAAGATCCGCCAGCAGCAGGGCCAGGAGCAGCAACCCCTTCCCCCAGGTGGAGAGCCAACGGCGAGGCATCAGCTCAGAACAGGGCAGGACGCCGGTGCCGGAGGCTGGGCATCTGGGCCCGCACCCGCTGGCCATGGCCGCCATCGATCGGCGCAACGGCCAGCCCGGGGGCAACCCCCGCATCGGCAAGCACCGTGCCCCAGGGATCGATCACCAGCGCATGGCCATGGCTCTGGCGCCGGCCGTAGTGCAGACCGGTCTGGGCAGGGGCGAGCACGTAGGCGGTGTTCTCGATGGCCCGTGCCTGGAGCAACACCTGCCAGTGGTCCTTACCGGTGAAGGCGGTGAACGCCGCCGGCACCATCAGCACGTCGGCCCCTGTGCTGGCCAGGTGGCGATAGAGCTCGGGGAAGCGCACGTCGTAGCAGATCGAGAGGCCGATCCGTCCCAGACCGGGCACCTCCACCACGGGGGGCAGGTCGGATCCGGGCTGCACCGTGGCCGACTCCCGGTAGGTGTTGCCGTCGGGCAGATCCACATCGAACAGATGGATCTTGTCGTAGCGGGCCAGCAGCTGCCCCTCGGCACTCACCAGCTCGGCGCGGTTGAAGGTCTGCCCGGGGCCAGCGGGAACAGGGAAGCCACCCCCGAGCAGGGTCACCTGGTAGCGCCGCGCCATGGTGACCAGGAAGCGGCTGCAACGCTCGGCCAAGTCGGCCGCCAGCTCGAGGCGCTGCCCGTCTTCGCCCATGAAGGCGAAGTTCTCGGGCAGTCCTACGAGCTCGGCCCCGCGACGGGCGGCCAGTTCGATCTGCTCCTCGGCCGCGGCGAGATTGGCATCCGGATCCGACGTGCTGGTGAGCTGCACCGCTGCCGCCAGAAAACTGCTCACCGACTGCCCCAAACCGACCGGCGAACTGTAAGGGACCCTGCCCGGGGCGCCAGGCCTCAGCTGGCCTTGAGCACGCCGGGCTCGGCCTGGAACGGCACCAGCTGCAGACTGTCCACGGCGGCGCAGCAGGCGAAGTCGGCGTCGTGATTGCCGATGCCGATCAGGCGCTGGCCGTGGCTGGCCGCCCGCAGGCAGGTCTCCGTGTCGTGGTGCCACTGCTGCCAGAGGGCCAGGGCGGCGAGCATCTCGTCGTTGGCGAGGGTCACACCGATGTGGGGCGCCACCGCCATCTCCGTGGCGGCGGAGGCCACGGCACCGGCGGCCAGGCTGTCTTCGAGCGAGTAGTCGCCCTCCCAGCCGCTGCCCACGATCCACACGCGCTTGCAGTCGCGCTCCAGCAGGCGCCGGGCCACGGCGGTGCGGTTGGGCAGACAGGCGGTGAGCAGCAGCGGCACCTGGCGCACGGCCGCCAGGGAGCGGGTGCCGTTGGTGGTGCTCATGAAGATGCGCTTGCCGCCCACCACGTCTTCGGTGACGGCCAGGGGCGAATTGCCCAGGTCGTAGCCATCCACCCGCTTGCCGCCGCGCTCGCCGGCCCGCAGCCGCCGGGCTTCGGGCCAAGCCTGGGCAGCCGCCTCCAGCTCACCCAGATCGGCAAAGGCCTGGATCGCCTCGGCACCGTTCTGGAGCGCCCAGGCGATGGTGGTGGTGGCCCGCAGCACGTCGATCACCACGGCGGCGTCGGGGCCGCCCTCGGCCACCGGCAGCACCGGGGGCACCGCCTCGGAGGTGTGGAAATAGGAGAGAAGCACGGCCGCGGATCCCAGCTGGGGTGCGTCACAGTAGGCACCGCACAGCTGAATGGATGCCAGGCCAAGACTTCAGCAAGGCTTCCCGCCGCGACCTGCGCGGGTTTCTGAAGCTGCTCGAGCAACGGGGCCAGCTGCGCCGCATCACCGCCCCGGTGGATCCGGATCTGGAGCTGGCGGCGATCGCCGACCGGGTGCTGGCGGCCGGCGGCCCGGCGCTGTTGTTCGAAAACGTGATCGGCTCATCGATGCCGGTGGCGATCAACCTGATGGGCACCCAGGAGCGGGTGCTCTGGAGCATGGGCATGGAGCGGGCCGAGGAGCTCGAGGCCCTGGGCGAGCGGCTGGCGCTGCTGCAGCAACCGCGCCCCCCCAAGGGCGCCCGCGAGGCGATGCGCTTCGGCTCGGTGCTCTTCGATGTGCTCAAGGCCAGGCCCGATCTGGATCTCACCCCCCCTTGCCACCAGCAGGTGTTCAAGGGCGAGCAGGTGGATCTCAACGCCCTGCCCCTGCTGCGGCCCTGGCCCGGCGACGGCGGCCGGATCATCACCCTCGGTCTGGTGATCACCAAGGACCCCGAAACCGGCACCCCCAATGTGGGCGTGTACCGGCTCCAGCTGCAGAGCGTCAACACGATGACCGTGCACTGGCTGAGCGTGCGCGGCGGCGCCCGCCACCTGCGCAAGGCGGCGGCGATGGGCAAAAAGCTGGAGATCGCCATCGCCATCGGCGTGCACCCGCTGCTGGTGATGGCGGCGGCCACGCCGATCCCGGTGCAGCTGAGCGAATGGCTGTTCGCCGGGCTCTACGCCGGCGAAGGCGTTCGCCTCGCGAAGTGCAAGACGGTGAACCTGGAGGTGCCCAGCCACAGCGAGGTGGTGCTCGAGGGCACGATCACCCCCGGCGAGGAGCTGGCCGACGGCCCCTTCGGCGACCACATGGGCTTCTACGGCGGCGTGGAGGAGTCGCCCCTGGTGCGCTTCCAGTGCGTGACCCAGCGGCGCGACCCGATCTACTTCACCACCTTCAGCGGCCGGCCTCCCAAGGAAGACGCGATGCTCGCCATCGCCCTCAATCGCATCTACACGCCGATCCTGCGCCAGCAGATCCCGGAGATCGTCGATTTCTTCCTGCCGATGGAGGGGCTCAGCTACAAGCTGGCGGTGATCGCCATCGACAAGGCCTATCCGGGCCAGGCCAAGCGGGCGGCGATGGCCTTCTGGACAGCGCTGCCCCAGTTCACCTACACGAAATTCGTGGTGGTGGTGGACAAGAGCATCAACATCCGCGATCCGCGCCAGGTGATCTGGGCGATCAGCGCCCAGGTAGACCCCCAGCGCGACCTGATCGTGGTGGAGGACACCCCCTTCGACACGCTCGATTTCGCCAGCGAGCGGCTGGGGCTGGGCGGCCGCCTGGCGATCGACGCCACCACCAAGATGGGGCCGGAGAAGCGCCACCCCTGGGGCGAGCCGCTACGGCGGCCGGCGGAGCTGGAGGCACGGATCGATGCCCGCTGGGCCGAGCTGGGCCTGGCGGATGTGGGCACCACAGAGCCCGATCCGGCCCTGTTCGGCTACACGCTCGAGCACGTGCTGGAGCGCCTGGCGGGGCAAGCCGCGGCGGCAGGCTGAGGCGGCGGTGCTCTCCCGCCAGGCGAGCCACGCCCTCAAGGCCCTGCTGCAGCTGGCGGGGGAACCGCTCCGTTGGCAGTCGACCCACGAGCTGGCCAGCACCCAGCAGCTGCCCGAGCCGATGCTGGAGCAGCTGCTGCTGCGGCTGCGGCGATCCGGACTACTGGAGGCACGGCGGGGGCGACTGGGGGGCTACCGCCTGCTGCCGCCTGCCCAGCAGATCTCGGTGGCCGCCGTGCTGGCGGCCCTGGGTGAGGCCCAGGCCGGCGCCAGTGACCCCAACCCCGACGCCTCGGCCGCCGACCGGGTGACAGCGGCCCTGGCCAAGCGGCTGGAGCGGGCCCGGCGCCGGGCCCTGGAGGAGCTCAGCCTGGAAGACCTGCTGTTCGACCTGCGCAGTGCCGAGGCCAGTGCCGATGATGGGGCGGGCCTGCTGCTGGGCTGAATGCGCAGCGTGCTGGCGAAGCCCTGGCGCCGGCAGCGCCCAGGCCGCCACCAAGCGCCTCTGGGTCTACGACCTGCGCACCAACAAGCACTTCACTCTCAAAACCAAACCACTCCAGCCCGCCGATCTGGAGGAATTCGTGAGCCTCTACAAACCTGGCGCCATCGCCGAGCGCCAGCCCACCTGGAGCGAGGCCAATCCCGAGGGCCGCTGGCGTGCCTATGAGCTGGAAGAGCTGCTCGCCCGCGACACGATCAACCTCGATCTGTTCTGGCTCAAGGATGAGTCGCTGCTCGATGCCGACAACCTGCCCGATCCCGATCTGATCGCCGCCGAAATCGCCGACGACCTGCGCAGCGCCCTCGAACAGATGGAGTCGATCCTGGCCGACTTGGAGCCGTCCGTCACTACCCCATGACCCCAGCCATCGCCCTCACCATCGGCGGCAGCGATTCCGGCGGCGGCGCCGGCATCCAGGCCGACCTCAAAACCTTTCTGGCCCTGCGGGTGCATGGCTGCTCAGCGATCAGCTGCATCACCGCCCAGAACACCACCGGCGTCAACCGGGTGGATGCCCTGCCGCCCGAGGCGCTCAGCGCCCAGATCAGTGCGGTGGTCTCCGACCTGCCGGTGGCGGCCCTCAAAACCGGCATGCTGCTCAATGCCGGCCTGATCGAGGCCACCGCCCAGGCCCTGGCGCCGCTGGCGATTCCGCGGCTGATCGATCCGGTGATGGTGTCGCGCGCCGGGGCGGTGCTGCTGGAGCCAAGCGCCATCTCCGCCTACCGCCTGCTGCTGCCCCTGGCTGAGCTGCTCACCCCCAACCTGCACGAAGCCCAGCTGCTCAGTGGCGTGGAGATCGCCAGCGCCAGCGAGGCGGAGCAGGCCGTGCAACAGGCCGCCGAACGCCTGCTGGAGCTGGGCCCGGCAGCGGTGCTGATCAAGGGCGGCGGCCGCAGCGAGCTGCGTGGCCGCGACTATCTGCTCCAGCGCAATGGCGGCGGCCAATGGCTTAACCATGCGGCGATCGACACACCCCACACCCACGGCAGCGGCTGCACCCTCGGCGCCGCCATCACCGCCCAGCGCGCTTTGGGCCTGCCGCTCAGCGAGGCCGTGATCGCCGCCAAGCGCTACGTGGAGGGGGGCCTGCGCACCGCCCTGGCCATCGGCGCCGGCCAGGGGCCGCTGTGCCATTGGCACACGTTAAAAAACTAATACAATGACTAATAGGATTCCTGTTAGCGCGATGCAGAACCGCTCGATCAGCATCTCGCTGGATGAGTCGCTGTTGGCCCAGCTGGATGCCCAGGGACCCAACCGATCCGCCTTGGTCAGCGAGGCCGTGACGGATTGGTTGGCCCGTCGCCGCATCGATGCCCTCAATGCCGCCTATGCGGATCTGGCAGCACTGGACGAGGACGACCTGGCAGACGCCGGTAATGCAGCTGTGGCCATGGCCTGCGAGGCCCATGGCTGAGCGGGGTCGGCTCTATCTCTGGCCCCGCAACCGCAGCTTCGGCGACAGCAAGGTTCGGCCCGTGCTGGTGCTTGCTCCCGATGCAGCTACGCGGCATGGGCGCCGTTGGGTGGTCCTCCCCCTCAGCAGCGAGAGCCGACTGGCGACCAACCCACTGGCCTACGCGCTGGAAGCATCAGCCGCCAGCGGTCTCCAGCAGACCAGCTTCGTGATGAGCTGGCTGCCCACCACGGTGCACGCCGACCAGCTTCAGGGGCCACTCGGGCGTGTCACTGCCACGGAGTTCAAGGCGATTGCCGCGATGGTGATCCACGCCCTGGATCTGCACTGCCAGGAACCCTGGGATGGGCAACCTGAACGCGATCAAAGCTGAACAGGGTCACTCCCCAGCTCTGTCGATCTCACAGGCGTAGATCTGCACCCCGCCCCGGCGCTGCCTGAACTCGGGATGCTCCGGGTCCACCGGGCTCCACCACCAGCGGCCGTCGGTGTAGCTGGGGGGGCCGGCGTTGTTGGTGCGCGGCAGCTGCAGGCTCACGCCGCGCCAGGCCAGCACCACGTAGGCGCCGGGAGGCGTGCCCGCGGCCATGTTGGGGATGGCGGGTGCATCCACGGCGCCGGCGAACACCTCCGCCAGCAGCGGATCGCCCTCGCACAGATAGGTGTCGCGCTGCAGGGGCTGCTGCTGGAGCTCAGAGGCGGCGGCCCAGCCGGGCGCCACCAGGAGCAGGCTGAGCAGCAGGGAAATCAACCAG
>JBILDP010000028.1:0-15726 GCA_044352535.1 Prochlorococcaceae cyanobacterium | reverse complement strand
CAGGGCAGGGCACACGCGCTCGCAGGGGCGCACGCAATCCGGAGGACAGCGACGTGGATCAAACCAGGCTTTGCGGAAGTGGGGATCGGCGCCGTCGCTGAGGCTCAGCATCAGCCAGGGACGGACGGCGCCCCAGGAGCGGCCACGCTGCCGTTCCGCCCAGGCCAGTCCCCTGCGTGCAGCAGCCACCACGGCAGGGTCAGCGGCAAGGTCGAGACAGTGAGCTCCGGCCAGGGCGTAGATCCCGGCAAGATCCTCGATCGCAGCCAGATCCTGATTGCTGGCGCCAGCGATCCACTTGACCCAGGCGCCACCGGCCAGCGCCTGCTCAGGCCGCAACGAGCAACTGTTCAAGGGGCTGCCAGCGCAGGGACCGGGCTCCGCCCATCTCCACCACGATCTTCAGCCGAGGCTCACGCCGACAGAGCGCCACGAGGGAGCCGAGTTCGGCGCTGGAGAGCACCTGACCTTCCAGCAGCCAGAGCACGATCGGCTGGGTACCCTCCAGCAGGGCACCCAGCATCGGCATCACCCGGTGCACCTCACCAACGGCCGCCCCCCGGCCCACGCTCTGATGACCGAGATGGGGCGGCCTGACACCGTGGAGCTGGAAAAGAAATGCCTCAGGATCACCGAGGCCACGGGCCGAGGTGATCTGAGCGCGGTAGCCAGCAGCCCGCAAGCGACGCAACAGACGGGTTTCAGCCCCGCCCTCGAGGGGGGCGTAAAGGGCCAGGGAGCCGGCGCGCTCGAGCTCCTGGCGAAAACCACGACCAGAGAGCAGCAGTGGCATCGCAGGCGTGCGGGTTGGCTGAGTTTGGCAGGGAAGCGGCGAAAGAGGGGGGAACAGACCCATGCGTTATGGTGGATGGCTGTGCTTTGAATCTGTGCCCGTCCGCTAGCCGGGCCTCCAGGTCGCTGCACCAGATCACCAGTGGTGGTGATCTCCCCCGGCCTCGGGAAACTGTCTGAACGCGCCTTCATCCGGTCCGGTTCAGACAAGTCCCTGCCGCCGCTGATCAGATCCTGATCTGCTGCGCTAGCGCCTCCAGGGCTTTACATCCTGCGAAAGCTTTAGCCACGCAACCAGCTCTGCCTCAGCAACTCCGGATCGGCCCAAGGCCTGCTCCGGTGGTCCAGCTGGCGTTGTTCCCCTTCCTATGTCCATCGGCATTCTTGGGAAGAAACTGGGCATGTCCCAGTTCTTCGACGACGAGGGCAGGTCCATCCCGGTCACCCTGATCGAGGCGGGCCCCTGCCGCATCACCCAACTCAAATCCACCAGCACCGACGGCTACAACGCTGTCCAGCTCGGCTACAGCGACGTTCGCGAAAAACTCGTGAACAAGCCGGCTCAGGGTCACCTGGCCAAGTCGGGCGATGAGCTCCTGCGTCACCTGAAGGAATATCGGGTCGACAGCATCGACGGCCTCGAGCTGGGTGGCTCCGTCACCGTCGCCGCCTTCGAAGCGGGCCAGAAGGTCGATGTGAGCGGCGACACCATGGGCCGTGGCTTCGCCGGCTATCAGAAGCGTCACGGCTTCAGCCGCGGCCCGATGACCCACGGTTCGAAGAATCACCGTGAGCCCGGCTCCACCGGCGCCGGCACCACCCCCGGCCGCGTTTACCCCGGTAAGCGCATGGCCGGCCGCTACGGCGGCAAGCAGACCACCACCCGCGGTCTGGTGATCCTGAAAGTGGACACCGAGCGCAATCTCCTGGTGGTCAAGGGTTCGGTGCCCGGCAAGCCCGGCGCCCTGCTCAACATCCGCCCGGCCAACCGGGTGGGCGCCAAGGCCGCCAACTGAGGAGGAGAGCGATGGCTAACTGTGTTGTTCGCGATTGGCAGGGCAAAGAGGCCGGCAAAGCCAGCCTCGACCTGAAAGTCGCCAAAGAGAGTTCCGCTACTGACCTGGTGCATCGCGCCGTGGTGCGGCAGCTGGCCCATGCCCGTCAGGGCACTGCCAGCACCCTCACACGCGCTGAAGTGGCCGGCGGTGGCCGCAAGCCCTACAAGCAAAAGGGCACCGGGCGGGCCCGCCAGGGTTCGATTCGCACCCCCCTGCGTCCAGGCGGTGGCGTGGTGTTCGGGCCCAAGCCCCGCACCTACAACCTGGCGATGAACCGGAAGGAGCGTCGCCTGGCCCTGCGCACCGCGCTGATGAGCCGCATCGACGATCTGATCGTGGTGAAGGGCTTCGGAGCGGGCCTCGACACTCCGAAAACCAAGGAGATCGTGGCTGGCCTGGGCCGACTCGGCATTGCCGAGGGCGCCAAGGTGCTGGTGGTGCTCGATTCACCGGCAGAGGTGATGCGCAAATCCGTGCGCAACCTCGAAAAGGTGAAGCTGATCGCCGCCGATCAGCTCAACGTGTTTGACCTGCTCCACGCCAACCATCTGGTGGTGAGCGAGGAAGCACTCGCGAAGATTCAGGAGGTCTACGGCGATGGCTGAGCGTTTTGCAGGACGGCTCGCGGATGTGATCCGCCGGCCGCTGATCACCGAGAAGGCCACCCGTGCCCTCGAGCTGAACCAGTACACCTTTGAGGTGGACCACCGGGCGGCCAAGCCCGACATCAAGGCAGCGGTTGAGTCGCTGTTTGACGTGAAGGTGGTGGGTGTCAGCACCATGAATCCCCCGCGCCGCAGCCGCCGCGTGGGGCGCTTCGCCGGCAAGCGTGCCCAGGTGAAGAAAGCCGTGGTGCGCTTGGCCGAGGGCAACGCCATCCAGCTGTTCCCGGAGTCCTGAGGGGTTAACGACACATGGCAATCCGTAACTACCGTCCCACCACCCCCGGCACCCGCACCCGTGTGGCCAGCGATTTCGCTGAAGTCACCGGCCGCGGGCGTGAGCGGGGCCTGGTGGTGGCCAAGCACCGCCGCAAAGGCCGCAACAACCGTGGTGTGATCACCTGCCGCCACCGCGGCGGCGGTCACAAGCGCCTCTACCGGATCGTCGACTTCCGCCGCGATAAGCACGGTGTGACGGCGAAGGTGGCGGCGATCCACTACGACCCTCACCGCAACGCCCGCCTGGCACTGCTCTTCTACGCCGATGGCGAGAAGCGCTACATCCTGGCTCCGGCCGGAATCCAGCTGGGTCAGACCGTGGTGTCGGGCCCCGACTCCCCGATCGAAACCGGCAACGCTCTGCCCCTCTCGGCCATCCCGTTGGGCTCCAACGTGCACAACGTGGAGCTCTACGCCGGCCGCGGTGGCCAGATGGTTCGCACCGCCGGAGCCAGTGCCCAGGTGATGGCCAAGGAAGGCGACTACGTCGCCCTCAAGCTGCCTTCCACCGAGGTGCGCCTGGTGCGTCGCGAGTGCTACGCCACCCTTGGCGAAGTGGGCAATTCCGAGGTGCGCAACACCAGCCTCGGCAAGGCCGGCCGGAAGCGCTGGCTGGGCCGCCGCCCCGAGGTGCGTGGTTCGGTGATGAACCCCTGCGACCACCCCCACGGTGGTGGTGAGGGCCGCGCCCCGATCGGTCGCTCCGGCCCGGTCACCCCCTGGGGCAAGCCGGCCCTGGGCCTGAAAACCCGCAAGCGGAACAAACCCAGCAATCGGTTTGTGCTCCGGAAACGTCGCCGCACCTCCAAGCGGAGCCGTGGCGGACGCGATTCCTGATGACCCACACCGCTTTGCTCGCCGCTTAAACCGCCATGGGACGCTCACTCAAAAAAGGTCCGTTCGTTGCCGACAGCCTGCTGCGCAAGGTTGAAAAGCAGAACGCCGCCGACGACAAATCCGTGATCAAGACCTGGTCACGGGCCTCCACCATCCTGCCGATGATGATCGGCCACACGATCGCCGTGCACAACGGCAAATCGCATGTGCCCGTTTACGTGACGGAGCAGATGGTGGGCCACAAGCTCGGG
Source organism: Prochlorococcaceae cyanobacterium (assembly GCA_044352535.1). Lineage (GTDB taxonomy): Bacteria > Cyanobacteriota > Cyanobacteriia > PCC-6307 > Cyanobiaceae > NIES-981. The sequence continues at coordinate 11,847 of JBILDP010000028.1, read as the reverse complement.
GAATTCGCCCCGACGCGCACCTTCAAGGGCCACATCAAGGACAAGAAAGGAGGCCGCTAAGACATGGCAAACACCTCTCCCAACCAGGCTCTGGCCCACGGCCGCTTCATCCGCGGCTCGGCCAGCAAGGTGCGCCGGGTGCTCGATCAGATCCGCGGTCGCAGTTACCGCGACGCGCTGATCATGCTCGAGTTCATGCCGTATCGCTCCACCGGACCGATTACCAAGGTGCTTCGCAGTGCCGTGGCCAATGCCGAGCACAACCTCGGCCTCGATCCGGCCACCCTGGTGATCAGCCAGGCCTATGCCGACATGGGCCCGGTGATGAAGCGCTACCGGCCCCGTGCCCAGGGTCGCGCCTACGCGATCCAGAAAAAAACCTGCCACATCAGCATTGCTGTGGCTCCTGCCACCTGACCCCGAGGACACCGACCGATGGGACACAAGATCCATCCAACCGGCCTGCGCCTGGGGATCACCCAGGAGCACCGCTCGCGTTGGTACGCCCCGAGCAAGACCTATCCGACCCTCCTGCAGGAGGACGACCGGATCCGCAAGTTCATTCACAAGAAATACGGCTCCGCCGGCATCTCCGATGTGCTGATCGCCCGCAAGGCCGACCAGCTCGAGGTGGAACTCAAGACCGCCCGTCCGGGTGTGCTTGTAGGCCGCCAGGGCAGCGGCATTGAGGAGCTGCGCAGCGGGATCCAGAAAACCGTGGGTGATGCCAGCCGCCAGGTGCGCATCAACGTGGTGGAAGTGGAGCGCGTCGACGCCGACGCCTTCCTGCTGGCCGAATACATCGCCCAGCAGCTGGAGAAGCGCGTGGCCTTCCGCCGCGTGATCCGCATGGCCGTGCAGCGGGCCCAGCGAGCTGGCGTGCTCGGCCTGAAGATCATGGTGGCCGGCCGCCTCAATGGCGCCGAGATCGCCCGCACCGAGTGGACCCGCGAAGGCCGTGTGCCCCTGCACACCCTGCGCGCCGACATCGACTACGCCACCAAGCTGGCCAGCACCACCTACGGGGTGCTCGGCATCAAGGTGTGGGTGTTCAAGGGTGAAGTCCTGCCCGGTCAGCAGGACAAGACCCCGGTGGGCGTTGCCCCCCGTCGCCGGACCAGCCGGCAGCCCCAACAGTTCGAAGACCGCTCCAACCAGGAGTGATCAGGAGGCCTGAACCATGCTGAGTCCAAGACGCGTCAAATTCCGCAAACAGCAACGCGGCCGCATGCGCGGTGTTGCCACCCGCGGCAACACCATTGCCTTCGGTGAGTTTGCCCTGCAGGCCCAGGAGTGTGGCTGGATCACCTCGCGCCAGATCGAGGCCAGCCGCCGGGCCATGACCCGCTATGTGAAGCGGGGCGGCAAGATCTGGATCCGGATCTTCCCAGACAAACCTGTCACCATGCGCCCCGCCGAAACCCGGATGGGTTCCGGTAAGGGCAACCCGGAATTCTGGGTGGCCGTGATCAAGCCCGGTCGCATCCTGTTCGAGATGGGAGGTGCCGACATCACCCCCGAGATCGCCAAGGAAGCCATGCGCCTGGCCCAGTACAAGCTGCCCGTGAAAACCAAGTTCCTGTCCCTGGAGGATCAGGAAGCAGCCCAGGCCGAGCAGGCCGCCACCCTGGAGTCCTGACCATGGCCCGTCCTTCCATCGCCGACGTGCGCAAGCTCAACGACGGCGACATCAGCGCCCAGATCGACGCCACTCGGCGCGAGCTGTTTGACCTGCGCTTCCAGCAGGCCACCCGCCGGCTCGAAAATCCACACCGCTTTAAGCAGGCCCGCATCAAGCTGGCCCATCTGCTGTCGGTGCAGAACGAGCGCCAGGGCAGCGCCACGGCCACTTCAGCCTCCTGATTCCCCCCGCAATTCCCATGGCAACCAAGGAACGGGTCGGCACCGTCGTCAGCGACAAGATGGACAAAACGGTGGTGGTGGCGGTGGAAAACCGCTTCCCCCATCCCATCTACAAGAAGACGGTGAGCCGCACCAAGCGCTACAAGGCGCACGACGAAGACAACAGCTGCAAGGTGGGCGATCGGGTCCGGATCACCGAGACCCGTCCGCTCAGTCGCACCAAGCGCTGGACCGTGGCAGAGGTGCTCTCCACCTCCGCCGCCAACTGAGGAGGACCAACCGATGATTCAACAGGAAACCTTCCTCAACGTCGCTGACAACAGCGGCGCCAAGCGCATCCAGTGCATCCGCGTGCTGGGCACCAACCGTCGCTACGCCCACGTCGGCGATGTGATCGTGGCCGCCGTCAAGGACGCCATGCCCAACATGGGCGTGAAGAAATCGGATGTGGTCAAAGCCGTGGTGGTGCGCACCAAGGCCACCCTGCGCCGCGACACCGGCAATTCGATCCGTTTCGACGACAACGCCGCTGTGATCCTGGGCAACGACAACAACCCCAAGGGCACTCGTGTGTTCGGTCCAGTGGCCCGTGAGCTGCGCGAGCGCAACTTCACCAAGATCGTGTCCCTCGCCCCCGAGGTGATCTGAGATGGCAACAGCTACCCCTAAAGCCAAAACGCCCGTGCGCACCAAGATGCGCATCAAAAAAGGCGACACCGTGCAGGTGATCTCCGGCAAGGACAAGGGCAAAACCGGTGAGGTGCTCCGCACCCTCCCCTACGAAAACCGCGTGATCGTGCAGGGCATCAACCTGCGCACCCGCCACGTCAAGCCCACCCAGGAAGGCGAAACCGGCCGGATCGTCACCGAAGAGACATCTCTGCATGCTTCCAACGTGATGCTCTACTCCACCGACAAAAAGGTGGCCAGCCGGGTGGAGATCGTCGTTGACAAAGACGGCACCAAGAAACGCCGGCTCAAGAAGACCGGCGAGATCCTCGACTGATCACCTCCGCTCCCCTGTCCCTGTCCGCCTTCTGACCCAGCCCAGAAGCGCACTTCCCTTCCCCCGTCATGTCACTGAAACAGCGCTACCGGGAGACGATCCAGCCGAAGCTGCTCAAGGATCTGAACCTCTCCAATGTCCACGAAGTCCCCAAGGTGGTGAAAGTCACCGTCAACCGGGGCCTCGGTGAAGCCGCCCAGAACGCCAAGGCCCTTGAGGCCTCGATCGCCGAACTGGCCACCATCACCGGTCAGAAAGTGGTGGTCACCCGCGCCAAGAAGGCCATCGCCGGCTTCAAGATCCGCCAGGGCATGCCAATCGGTGTCGCCGTCACCCTGCGTGGCGAGCGCATGTATGCCTTCCTGGAGCGCCTGATTCATCTGGCCCTGCCCCGCATCCGCGACTTCCGGGGCGTGAGCCCGAAGAGCTTTGACGGCAGGGGCAACTACACCCTGGGGATTCGCGAGCAGATCATCTTCCCCGAGATCTCCTTCGACAAGATCGATGCGATCCGTGGCATGGACGTGACGATCGTGACCACCGCCCGTAACGACGAAGAGGGCCGGGCCCTCCTCCGCGAGATGGGAATGCCGTTCCGCAGTAACTGAGCCCTCCTCGGACCCGACCATGGCTAATCACGACCCGATTTCCGACATGCTCACTCGCATTCGCAATGCGAGTGAAAAGCGTCACGAAACCACCCGCATCCCCGCTTCGCGGCTGCTGCGCAATGTCGCCAACGTGCTCCAGCAGGAAGGCTTCATCGCCGGCATCAGCGAAGAGGGCGAAGGTGTCAAAAAAGAGCTGGTGCTCGAGCTGAAGTACAGCGGCAAGCACCGCCAGCCCACAATTCGTTCGGTGCAGCGCGTCAGCAAGCCTGGCCTGCGCATCTACAAGAACAACCGCCAGCTGCCCAAGGTGCTGGGCGGTCTCGGTGTGGCCATCATCTCCACCTCCAAGGGAGTGATGAGCGACCGCGACGCCCGTAAACAGGGCGTCGGCGGCGAAGTGCTCTGCTACGTCTACTGACAAGGGAGGTTGATCCATGTCTCGTATCGGTAAAGCCCCGATTCCCGTTCCCGGTGGCGTCACCGTGACCCTCAGTGGTCTCGACGTGACCGTGAAGGGCCCCAAGGGCGAACTCAAGCGCACCCTCCCCGAAGGCGTTTCCATCGCCCAGGACGGCACCGCCCTGGTGGTGAGCCCGGCAGACGGCACCCGCCGCTCCCGGGAGCGCCATGGTCTGTGCCGCACCCTCGTGGCCAACATGGTCGAGGGCGTGAGCCAGGGCTACACCCGCAAGCTCGAGATCGTGGGCGTGGGTTACCGCGCCGCGGTTCAGGGCAAGAAGCTGGTTGTTAGTGCCGGCTACAGCCACCAGGTGGAGATGGTGCCCCCGGAGGGCGTCACTTTCACCGTGGAAGGCAACACCACGGTGCTCGTGTCCGGAGCCAGCAAGGAGTTGGTGGGCAACGAAGCCGCCAAGGTCCGCGCCATCCGTCCGCCCGAGCCCTACAAGGGCAAGGGCATCAAATACGAAGGTGAGCGCATCCTTCGCAAGGCCGGTAAGACCGGCAAGAAATGAGGTCTGCCCGCGCGCCGTTACCCTGACTCCCCATGTCTTCCCTCTCCCGCAAGCAGCAGACCCAGAAGCGTCACAGCCGTCTGCGCCGCAACCTCAGTGGCACTGCCGAGCGTCCGCGCCTGGCAGTGTTCCGCTCCAACAATCACATCTACGCCCAGGTCATCGACGACACGGCCCAGAGCACCCTGTGCTCGGCGTCGACCGTCGACAAGGAGCTCCGCTCCAGCGTGACCACCAGCGCCACCTGCGATGCCTCCGTGGCCGTGGGTCAGCTGGTGGCCAAGCGCGCCCTCGCCAAGGGCATCTCCCAGGTGGTCTTCGATCGTGGCGGCAACCTGTATCACGGCCGGGTCAAGGCCCTGGCTGACGCCGCCCGGGAAGCGGGCCTTCAGTTCTGATCCCTGCTCTCACCATGACCGAAACCAACGACCAGATCCAGTCCAACGCGGTTCCCGGCGCCGCTGATGTCCCCGCTGCGGCCGAAGGCCAGCAGCAGGAGCGCCGCGGCGGTGGCCGCGGTGAGCGACGCGGCGACCGCCGCGGGGGCGGCCGGGGCGATCGCCGCGGCCAGGAGCGCGACTCCGAGTGGCAGGAACGCGTGGTGCAGATCCGCCGCGTGTCGAAGACCGTGAAGGGCGGTAAGAAGATGAGCTTCCGGGCCATCGTTGTCGTGGGCAACGAGAAGGGCCAGGTGGGCGTGGGCGTCGGCAAGGCCGGCGATGTGATCGGTGCCGTACGCAAGGGCGTGGCCGATGGCAAGAAGCACCTCGTCAAGGTGCCCCTCACCCGCCACAGCTCAATCCCAACTCAGAGCAACGGCCGCGACGGCGCCGCCAGCGTGCTGATCCGCCCCGCAGCCCCTGGTACCGGTGTGATCGCTGGCGGTTCGATCCGCACGGTGCTGGAGCTTGCCGGCATCAAGAACGTGCTGGCCAAGCGACTGGGCTCCAAGACCCCCCTGAACAACGCCCGGGCCGCCATGGAAGCGCTGTCGGCCCTGCGCACCCACAAGGAGACCGCCAAGGAGCGGGGCATCTCCCTCGAGCAGATCTACTCCTGAAGCCTCGCCATGACGATCAATCTCCAGTCGCTCAAAGCCAACCCCGGCGCCCGGCGCCGCAAGCTCCGCAAGGGTCGTGGCATCGCCGCCGGCCAGGGTGCCAGCTGCGGTTTCGGCATGCGCGGTCAGAAATCACGCTCCGGCCGTCCCACCAGACCCGGATTTGAGGGTGGCCAGATGCCCCTCTACCGCCGCGTGCCCAAGCTCAAGCACTTTGAGCTGATCAACACCACGGAATACACCGTGATCAATGTGGCCAAGCTTGCCGATTGCAAGGGCGGCAGCACCGTGAACCTCGACACCCTGGTCAAGGACGGCATCGTCACCAGCCCCAAGCACCCCCTCAAGGTGCTGGGAAACGGTGACCTCAAGGTGAAGCTCACCGTGCAGGCCGCCGCCTTCACCGCCAGCGCCCGCGAGAAAATCGAGGCCGCTGGCGGCAGCTGCGAACTGATCTGAACGCCAACCAGTCTTGAGGCCGCCGCGCCCTAAGGTCTGAGCCGTCTGTGCGACCCCGGTCGCCGGGCGGCTTTTTGCTGATGCCCTCGCCCAACCACCATGCTCGTTAGTCGGGGTCGCAACCCCAGCGCCGCCGAAATCCTCAGCCAGCTCGTGCAATCCAAGGGATTGCGCGACAGGGTGCTCACCACCCTTGGACTGTTGCTGCTGGTTCGGCTGGGCATCTACATCCCGGTGCCCGGTATCGACCGGGTGGCGTTCCAGGATTTCCTCTCCCGTGGCGGCCAACTGATTGGCTTCCTTGACATCTTCACCGGCGGCGGCCTCTCCACGTTGGGTGTGTTTGCCCTCGGCATCCTGCCCTTCATCAACGCCTCGATCATCATTCAGCTGCTCACCGCCGCAGTGCCGCAGCTTGAAGACCTGCAGAAAAACGAAGGCGAAGCGGGGCGGCGGAAGATCGCCCAGCTGACCCGTTACGTGGCTCTGGGCTGGGGCATCCTGCAGAGCACCGTGTTCGCGCTGATCCTGCGGCAATACGCCACCGCCGGGCTCTCCGAGCCCATTTTCGTGATCCAGACAGCCCTGGCCCTGGTCACCGGCTCGATGGTGGTGATGTGGATCAGTGAGGTGATCACCGAGCGGGGCATCGGCCAGGGGGCCTCGCTGGTGATCTTCGTGAACATCGTGGCCACCCTGCCGAAGGCACTGGGCTCCACCATCGAACTGGCCCAGAGCGGCGACCGCTCCACCGTGGGCGGGATCGTGGTGCTGGTGCTGGTGTTCCTGGTCACGATCGTGGGGATCATCTTCGTGCAGGAGGGCAGCCGCCGGATCCCGATCGTGAGCGCCAAGCGCCAGGTGGGGGGAGGTGGTGTGCTGCCGGCCCGCCAGAGCTATTTGCCTCTCAAGCTCAATGCCGGTGGCGTGATGCCGATCATCTTTGCCTCAGCGGTGGTGTTCCTGCCGCTCACGATCGCCAACCTCACCCGGGCTCCCTGGCTGATCCAGCTGGCGGGCTACCTCAACCCAAACAGCAGCACCCCCTGGCTGTATGCCCTGCTGTTCTTCGCGCTGATCGTGGGCTTTGGCTATTTCTACGCCTCACTCACCGTGAATCCGGTGGACATCGCCACAAACCTCAAGCGCGGCGGTGTAGCGGTGCCTGGCGTGCGACCTGGCTCCGCGACCGCTACCTATCTGGCCGGGGTGCAGAACCGTCTCACGCTGCTGGGCGGCCTGTTCCTCGGGGCGGTGGCCATCATCCCTTCAGCCGTGGAGGGTGCCACCCAGGTGCGCACCTTCCAGGGCCTGGGCGCCACCTCGCTCCTGATCCTGGTGGGCGTGGCGATTGACACCGCCAAACAGGTGCAGACCTACGTGATCTCCCAGCGCTACGAGGGCATGGTGCGCCAGTGAAGAGAACCCAACGGGTGCATCCAGCACCCATGGTCCCTCACTGCCCGGTGCCATGTCACCGGCCTCGTGCTTCCTCCCCTGTCCCACATCCGCTCCGCGATTCGATCTGAGAAACGATGAAACAACGTCTCCTCTTCCTTGGGCCTCCGGGTGCCGGCAAGGGAACCCAGGCCCAGAAACTGGCTGCCGAGCGCGGCCTGCTGCACCTCTCCACCGGCGATCTGCTCCGGGCCGAGGTGGCCGCCGGCAGCGAGCTGGGCAAGGAAGCCGAGGCCGTGATGGCCCGCGGCGAGCTGGTGAGTGATGCACTCGTGCTGGCGATCGTGCGCAGCCGCCTCGAAGCCCAGGCCGGAGCAGGAGGTAGCGGCTGGCTACTCGATGGATTCCCCCGCAACCTCGCCCAGGCCGAAGCCCTTGGCAGCCTGCTCTCCGAGCTCGCCCAGGACATCGAGCTGGTGGTGCTGATGGAGCTCGACGACGCCGTACTGCTGCAGCGCCTGCTCAGCCGCGGGCGTGCCGACGACAATGAGGCCGTGATTCGCCACCGTCTTGACGTGTACCGCGAGCAGACGGCCCCGCTGATTGCTCACTACCGCAGCCTGGGCCTGCTGCAGGCCGTTGAGGCCAACGGCACGGTCGACGAGATCGGGACCCGGATCGGCGCCTTGATCGACGCCCCGACATAGGCGACCAGAGGCCCACGCTCGACCGACTGACCCGGGGTTGACCACTGTGATAGGTTGTCGGTTTGCAAATTCGGAGAGCACACCGCCCATGAAGGTGCGTGCCTCAGTCAAGAAAATGTGCGACAAGTGCCGGGTGATCCGTCGCCACGGCCGGGTGATGGTGATCTGCGCCAACCCCAAGCACAAGCAGCGCCAGGGCTGATCGCCCGGCCTGTTCTCTGTGGCTGCCTCCCTGGAGGCCAGCCCGATTTCAGCCCCACACCCCCGAGGGAGTGGGGTCCCCTGCCCCCCCTGAATCGTTCTGCACGTGGCTCGGATTGCCGGCGTCGATATCCCGCGCGACAAGCGGATTGAGATCGCTCTCACCTACGTCTATGGAATCGGGCTCACCCGTGCCCAGAAGATCCTCGCCAAGACTGGCGTGAACCCGGATACCCGGGTGAAGGACCTCAGCGATGCCGACGTGCAGAAGCTGCGCGGTGCCGCCGAGGGTTACACCCTTGAGGGTGACCTGCGTCGCCAGGAGGGCATGGCCCTCAAGCGACTCCAGGACATCGGCTGCCTGCGAGGTCGTCGTCATCGCCTGGGGCTGCCGGTGCGCGGCCAGCGCACCCGCACCAACGCCCGCACCCGCCGTGGCGCCCGCAAAACCGTGGCCGGCAAAAAGAAGTAAGTCTTCTTCTTCTGCATCCACTCCAGCCCTGCCGCCGGTCCCCACGGGTCAGCGTCACCAGGGCTTTCTCACGTTCCCCGATCACCTCCTGCCACCGGCAGGCCGCAAGCCATGGCCAAGCCAGCCAAAAAATCAGGCGCCAAGAAAACGAAGCGCAACGTCCCCAACGGAGTTGCTCACATTCAGAGCACCTTCAACAACACCATCGTGTCGATCACCGACACGGCCGGTGAGGTGATCGCCTGGAGCTCCGCTGGTGCCAGTGGCTTCAAGGGAGCCCGCAAGGGAACTCCGTTCGCGGCCCAGACCGCCGCTGAAGCAGCGGCTCGCCGCGCCCTCGAGCAGGGCATGCGCCAGATCGAAGTGCTGGTGCGTGGCCCCGGCTCCGGCCGCGAAACCGCCATCCGTGCACTGCAGGTGGCCGGCCTGGAGATCACCCTGATCCGCGACGTCACCCCCCTGCCGCACAACGGCTGCCGCCGGGCGAAGCGTCGGCGCGTCTGATTCGTCGTTGCCTCCGCCCTCTGGGCCTTCTCCATTCTTTCGACCTTCAGACCGTGCTGCAGTACCAGATTGATCGGATCGAGCACCAGGTGGCCGAAGACCGGTCCCAGACCGGTGTGTTCCTGATCGGCCCGCTCGATCGCGGCCAGGCCACCACCCTGGGCAATGCCCTTCGCCGTGTTCTGATCGGCGGCCTTGAGGGCAGCGCCGTGACAGCCGTGCGCATTGCCGGCGTAAACCACGAGTACGCCACCGTGCCCGGGGTGCGTGAAGACGTGCTCGACATCCTGCTCAACTGCAAGCAGATCTCCGTCAACAGCCGCAACCGCGATCTGGAGATCGGCCGGCTCACCGTCAGTGGCCCCGCCACCGTGACTGCCGGAGACCTGCAGTTCTCCTCCCAAGTGCAGGTGATTGACCCCGAGCGGGTGATCGCCACCGTGGCTGACGGCCACAGCCTTGAAATGGAGGTGCATGTGGAGCGTGGCGTGGGCTATCGGCCCGTGGACCGCCACAGCGAAGACACCAGCGCCATCGACCTCCTGCAGATCGATGCTGTGTTCAAACCCGTGAAGCGGGTGAACTACAGCGTGGATGAGACCGCCGTTGGTGAAGGTGGCTCCGCCCGCGAGCGACTGCGCCTGGAGATCGAGACCAACGGCTCCGTCACCCCCGACGACGCCATGGCCCAGGCAGCCAATCAGATCATCGCCCTGTTCCAGCCCCTTGCCAGCCTCACGATGGTGGAGGAGCCCGGGCTGGAGCCCGAACCATCCGCCGAGGCCCAGATTCCGCTCGAGGAACTCAACCTCTCCGTGCGCGCCTACAACTGCCTGAAGCGTGCCCAGGTCAATTCCGTGAGCGACTTGATGGGCTTCAGCTACGAAGATCTGCTGGAGATCAAAAACTTCGGCTCCAAGTCAGCCGATGAGGTGATCGAAGCGCTCGAGCGCATCGGTATCACCCTGCCCCAGAGCCGCACCAGCGCCTGACCGGCGGCCAGTTTCCTTCCCGTCGTTCACCCCAGGAGCACCGAGACCATGCGCCACCAATGCCGAGTCCCCCAGCTGGGACGCCCCGCTGACCAACGCAAAGCAATGCTGCGTGGCCTGGCCACCCAGCTGATCCGCGAGGGTCGCGTGACCACCACCAAAGCCCGCGCCAAGGCCCTCCGCGATGAGGCCGAACGGATGATCACCCTGGCCAAGGACGGCTCACTTGCCGCCCGCCGCCGGGCTATTGGCTACATCTACGACAAGCAGCTGGTTCACGCCCTGTTCGAGAAGGCCCAGGAGCGCTACGGCGATCGCAATGGCGGCTACACCCGCATCATCCGCACCGTGCCACGACGTGGCGACAACGCCGAAATGGCGATCATCGAGCTCGTCTGAGGCCCTGATCCAGGCGCCCACTCCAGCCCCCCCCCAAGGCGAGGTGCCCCTGCAGCGCCTCGCCCTTTGTGTGCAGTACGACGGCAGCGCCTTCAACGGCTGGCAACGGCAGGACAACGCTCCCAGCGTGCAGGCGTGCCTGGAAACGGCGATCCATGCCCTGGATCCAAACGGCCCGGCCCGCTGTAGTGCGGCGGGGCGCACCGACACCGGCGTGCATGCGGCAGGCCAGGTGGTGCACTTCGACACCTCCAGCCCGATTCCCGCCACGCGTTGGCCCAAGGCCCTCAACGGCCGGCTGCCGGCCAGTATCCGGGTGCGCGCAGCCGCAGCAGTGCCGCTCCACTGGCACGCCTGCTTCGGCGCCACCTACCGCCGCTATCGCTACACCATCTACAACGGCCGCACACCCAATCTCTTCCTGGCAGCCTGGAGCTGGCACCGCTACCAGCTGAGGCTCGATGAGCAGCTGATGCGACGGGCCCTGGAGGACATGCTCGGGGAGCACGACTTCAGTGCCTTCCAGCGGGCCGGCAGCCGCCGCGCCCATGGCCGCACAACCCTCCAGGAGGTGCTTGTGGAGCGCCAGGGCGACCTGATCACCGTGGAGCTGCAGGCGAGCGGCTTTCTCTACGGCATGGTGCGGCTGGTGATGGGCCAGCTGGTGGCCCTGGCTGAGGGGCGGCTGGAGCCAGCCTGTTTCGAGCAACGTTGGCGCCAGGCCCGCCGCCAGGAGGTGAAAGAGGCAGCCCCACCCCAGGGGCTGTGCTTGCTGAGGGTGGGATACCCAGACAATCCCTTCCCAGAAGCCGCCTGGTATGATTGTCAACCGCGGTTTCAGCTGAAGATCAGCGACCCGCCGCTCCTCGATCCGCCGAGCCCAGCCGTCCAGACGGTTGAAACCGCCCAGGCGGTTAACAGGCCAAGCGGTAAGGTCGTTTGAATGCGGACCTGCTCCGCGACCTCGACCACCAGCCCAGCCCCTTACGGCCTGCCGGTGCCTGACCAGGCGATATGAACAAGACTCCCCTGCCCTCCATCGATTCCCTCGACCGCCAGTGGTATCTGGTGGATGCGGAGAATCAGACCCTCGGCCGCCTGGCCAGCGAGGTGGCTTCGGTGCTGCGCGGCAAAAACAAGCCCACCTACACCCCGCATCTCGACACCGGTGACTTCGTCATCGTGATCAATGCGGACAAGA